>NZ_RZOF01000190.1:0-11948 GCF_003998955.1 Mesorhizobium sp. M4B.F.Ca.ET.017.02.2.1
GGGAGAAGGTGCCGGCAGGCGGATGAGGGGCAGCGTCGACGCTTGCGCAAGGGCAATGCGGCAACGTTAACGGACGAGAATCGCTCTCAAATCATTGACATTCGTGCCCGTCGGCCCCGGGACAAACAGATCCCCGACCGCATTGAAGGCCGTCCAGGCATTGTTGCCGGCGAGCATCGCCTTGGCGTCGATGCCGGCGGCGCGCATGCGCGACACCGTCGAGCCGTCGGCGAAGGCGCCGGCATTGTCTTCCGAGCCGTCGATGCCGTCGGTGTCGGCCGCCAACGCGTGAATGCCGTCCAGGCCGCCAATGGCGATCGCAAAGGCGAGCAGGAATTCCGAATTGCGGCCGCCCTTGCCCTTTGCCCGCAGCGTCACCGTCGTCTCGCCGCCCGACAGGATCAGCACCGGCTTGGCGAACGGACGTGCGCGCGTCGCCACCTCGCGCACGATGGCGGCATGAACGCCGCCCACCTCGCGTGCCTCGCCCTCGATGGAATCGGAGAGGATGACGGCTTCTATCCCCTGCCGCTTTGCCTCGGCGGCGGCGGCTTCCAGCGACACGCCGGCCGACGCGATCAGATGCACTTCGTTGCCGGCGAAGATCGGATCGTCCGGGCGCGGCGCGTCCGCAGCCGGCGAATTGATGTGCGCCATGACCGAGGCCGGCAGCTTCATGCCGTAGGCTGATATCGATGCCAGCGCATCCTCGCGGCTGCCGGTGTCGGGAACCGTCGGGCCGGACGCGACGAGGGCCGGGTTGTCGCCGGGAATGTCGGAAACGACCAGCGACACCACCCTGGCGGGATGTGCGGCGGCCGCGAGCCGGCCGCCCTTGATGGTCGAGACATGCTTGCGGATCGTGTTCATCGCCGCGATCGGCGCGCCGGAGGCGAGCAGCGCCTCGTTGACGGCGATCTCGTCGACCAGTGTCAGGCCGGGAGCAGGCGAGGGCAAAAGCGCCGAACCGCCGCCGGAGATCAGCGCCACCACCAGATCGTCCACCGTCAGCCCGCGCACCTTGTCCAGCAGCCGGCGCGAGGCCTCGAGGCCGGCTGCATCCGGCACCGGATGCGCCGCCTCGATGATCTCGATGCGCTCGCATTTCGCGCCATAGCCGTAGCGGGTGACGACCAGCCCGTCGATCAGGCCGTCCCACACCTTCTCGAAGGCGGCCGCCATCTGCGCCGAGCCCTTGCCGGCGCCGATGACGATGGTGCGGCCTTTCGGCCTTGCCGGCAGATGGTCACGGATCGTCCTTTCGGGATCGGCGGCGGCGACCGCGGCGTTGAAGATCGACGTCAGGAAGGATTTGGGGTCTGTCATTGTGCTTCCGGCGCCAGGGCCAATTGCTTGCGGTCGGCGCCAAGATGCGCGCACAGCGCGTCGACCACCACGCCGTGGTCCTCGCGCTCCGGCAGGCCCGAGACGGCGATCACGCCGATCACGCCGGCGCCGTTGACGGTGACCGGAAAGCCGCCGCCGGCCAGCACGTAGTCGGCGACATCCAGCCCTTCGCCGACCTTGAAGGTGCGGTCGGGGCGCTGCTGCTCCAAAACCATGCGGTAGGTGCTTTTAAGGAACCGCCTCACCACATTGATCTTGCGCCGCGCCCAATCGGGATTGGAGGCGTTCGAACCCGGCATCGCCGCGTAGAACAGCGGCCGGTCGAAGGTCCTGATGTCGACGATGATCGGCAGGTCCTCGGCCAGCGCCCGCTTGCGGATCGCCGAGCCGATCTCGAAGGCGACGGCCTCGTCGAAGGCAGGAAAGACCAGCGTGGCTTCCTGTTTCTTGATCAGAGCGATGTCGTCGGCAACGGCCATGTCGTTCCCCTGTCGATGTCGCCGCACGCTTTGGCTGATGGTTGCCGTGGGGTCAAGCCGGAATGCTAGATCGCGATCGCGCTCTTCGCCGGCCGGCCAGCGACATAGACCTCGCGGACAGTGCGGTCGTCGCCCAGCGTCTGCAGGAGAAACAGTTCCTCGGCCAGCGCGCCGACTGTCTCCATCCTGAGCCGCATCGCCGGCGTGACGCGGGCGTCGAGCACGACGATGTCGGCATCGGTGCCGGCATCCAGCGTGCCGACCTTGTCGGCCACCGACAGCGCCTCGGCATTGCCGCGCGTCAATTGCCAGAAGGACTGGAACGGGTTGAGCTTCTCGCCGTTCAGCGCGATCACCTTGTAACCCTCGTCCATGGTGCGCAGCATGGAATAGTTGGTGCCGCCGCCGACATCGGTGGCGGCGGCGATCCGGAGCGGTTTTTCGCGCCGGCGGTAGCGCTGGTAGTCGAACAGGCCGGAGCCGAGGAACAGGTTCGAGGTCGGGCAGAACACCGCCACCGAGCCGGAGCCCGATAGCGCATCCGCCTCGCGTTCGGAGAGATGGATGCAGTGGCCGAACAGGCTCTTTTTCCCGAGCAGCCCATAATGCTCGTAGACCTCGGTATAGTCTCGCGACCAGGGATAGAGTTCCTGGGTGAAGGCGATCTCGGCATGGTTTTCCGAGAGGTGCGTCTGCATGTGTAGATCGGGATGCTCGCGGCAGAGCGCGCCGGCCATCTCCATCTGCTCCGGTGTCGAGGTGATGGCGAAGCGCGGCGTTATGGCATAGTGCTGGCGCCCCTTGCCGTGCCATTCCGCAATCAGCGCCTTGGTGTCGTCGTAGCCCGATTGCGGCGTGTCGAGCAGGCCGTCCGGCGCGTTGCGGTCCATCATCACCTTGCCGGCGATGTTGAGCATGTTGCGGTCGTGCGATTCGGCGAAGAAGGCCTCGGCCGAGGCCTTGTGCACCGAGCAGTAGGCGGCGACCGTCGTGGTGCCGTGCCGCACCATCTCGTCGAGGAACAGCCTGGCGATGCGGCGACCGTGCTGGGCATCGCGGAATTTCGTCTCCTCGGGAAAGGTGTATTTGTTCAGCCAGTCGAGCAGCTCGGCGCCGTAGGAGGCGATGATCTGCATCTGCGGGAAATGCACATGCGCGTCGATGAAGCCCGGCAGGATGAGATGCGGGCGATGGTCGATCCGTCTTGCCCCGTCGCCGGCCTGCTTCTCGATATCGGCATAGGCGCCTGAGGCGACGATCCGGCCGTCGCTGATCAGCAGGCCGCCATCCTCCTCGTAGCGCCAGGCGGAATGGTCGTCGATCGTTTCCGGCCAGCGCAGGAAGGTCAGCGTGCGGCCGCGCAGAAGAGTCGAGGTCATGCTTACTTTCCCGCGCCTTCGAACCAGGCGACCAGCAGCGCCCGCTCCTTGTCGCTGATCTGGGTGACGTTGGCGGGCGGCATGGCGTGGCTGCGGCCGGCCTGCAGGTAGATCTCGCGCGCATGCTCGGCGATGCGCGCGTCGGTGTCGAGCATCACGCCCTTCGGCGCGTGGTAGATGCCCTCATAGGCCGGCTCCTCGGCATGGCACATCGAGCAGCGGCCAAGCACCGTGTCGCGCACGGCCTGGAAATGCGCCGAGGCGATATAGGTCTCGGCTGCGGCGGAAGCCTTGGGTTCGCCGGTCAGGACCTTCGGCGCCGTCGACAGCCAGATGATGATGACGAACAGCACGGCGGCGCCGAGCCACGTCCAGGTCGGATTGCCCTTGCGGGCATGGACGCTGTTGAAATAGTGCCGGATCAAGACGCCGATGATGAACACCAGCGAGGCGATCACCCAGTTGAACTCGGTGCCGAACGCCAGCGGATAGTGGTTCGACAGCATCAGGAACAGCACCGGCAGCGTCAGGTAGTTGTTGTGCAGCGAGCGCTGCTTGGCGATCTTGCCGTATTTCGGGTCCGGCTTGCGGCCGGCGATCAGGTCGGCGACGACGATCTTCTGGTTCGGGATGATGACCATGAAGACGTTGGCCGACATGATCGTGGCGGTGATGGCGCCAAGATGCAGGAAGGCGGCGCGGCCGGTGAACAGGTGGGTGAGTCCCCAGGCGATGAACACCAGCACGCCATAGAGCACCAGCATCAGGCCGGTGTCGCTCTTGCCCAGCGGCGAGCGGCAAAGCAGATCATACACCACCCAGCCGACGCCGATGGTCGCCATCGACAAGAGGATGCCGACCGGCACCGACATCGGCAGCACATTGGGATCGATCAGGAACAGGTCGGCGCCGGCATAGTAGACCACGCACAGCATGGCGAAGCCCGACAGCCATGTGGCGTAGGACTCCCATTTGAACCAGGTCAGGTGCTCCGGCATCTCGGCCGGCGCCACCAGATACTTCTGGATGTGATAGAAGCCGCCGCCATGCACCTGCCATTCCTCGCCGAAGGCGCCGACCGGCAGGCCGGGGCGCTGGCGCAGCCCGAGGTCGAGCGCGACGAAATAGAAGGACGAGCCGATCCAGGCGATGCCGGTGATGACATGCAGCCAGCGGACGGCGAAGCTCAGCCAGTCCCAGAAAATCGCGAAATCCAGCATCGTGTTGCCCTTGGGAAGTCGTCCCTGCCGATTGCCCGACTTTACGGTCTGGCGCCAAAACGAAAAGAGGCGAGGTGCGCGATGACTTTCAAAAAAAAATAAAAAATACTAGGGTTGCCTCACGCAGCCGCAGAGAGCCACGCATGGCCTATCTCGACAACATCGCCGTCTTCGTCCGTGTCGTCGAGCTCGGCAATCTATCGGCGGCGGGGCGCGATATGCGTATTTCGCCGGCGGTCGCTTCCAACCGCATCAAGGAGCTGGAGAAGCACCTCGGCGTCCGCCTGTTCAACCGCACGACCAGGCAGCTGATGCCGACCGAGCACGGCACGGTATTCTACACCGGCGCCAAGCAGGTGCTGGAGGCGATAACCGAGGCCGAGGCCGCCGTCTCGGCATTGTCCGGCCAGCCGCGCGGCACGATCAAGGTGACGGCGCCGCTCGGCCTCGGCCGGCGGCTGGTCGCCTCCGGCATCCCGGACTTTCACGACAAATACCCTGATATCGAGGTGCGGCTCAGGCTTTCGGATCACAATGTCGACATCATGAAGGAAGGCATCGACGTCGCCTTCCGGCTGGGCATCATCGAGGATTCCAGCCTCAGGATGCGCGGCATCATGGAATGCGAGCGCGTGCTGGTGGCGGCGCCGAAATATCTGGAGGCGCGCGGCGAGCCGGCCGAGCCGCAGGAACTGATTGGCAAGAAGCACGACTGCCTGATGCTGCGCTATGCCGGCGCGCGCGAATATGTCTGGACGCTGCAGACGCCGGCCGGCCCGCAGAAATTCGAGGTGCATGGACCCTATGACACCGACGACGGCGACGTGCTGACCGGCTGGGCGCTGTCGGGCCGCGGCATCATCAACAAGCCGCGCTTCGAGGTCGAGCCCTTCATTCGCGACGAGCGGCTGAAGGTGATCCTGGCCAAGACACCGCCGACGCCGGTGCAGTTCGCCGCCGTCTATCCGCACAAGAAGCTGCAGGACCCGAAGGTACGGCTGCTGCTCGACTTCATGGCCGAGCGCTGCCAGCGGCTGATCAAGGATATTCTTGCCGGCAAGTAGAGGCTGGCCGGCAGGTGACGGCCCGCTGGCCCACTCGACGGACTTGCCTTGCGCGAAGGCGGACTTAGGTTCGCGTCATGCATCTCGCCGTTTCGCTCGACATCGCTGCCACCGACGGACAGGCCGGCCTGGACTTCCGCCGCATAGCCGGCTTCGTGCGGAAAGCGGAAGCGGCCGGGATCGACATGGTCGTCGTCTCCGATGCCGCCCCCAGCGGCGCTCGATCGACCAGCCCGTTCGAGGCAACGACGCTATTGGCGGCCCTGGCGACCGTTACCGATAAAATAGGCCTCGTCGCCGGGGCCTCGACGCTCGCGCACCAGCCCTACAATCTGGCGCGTCGGTTCGCCTCCCTCGACATCATCAGTCACGGCCGCGCGGGCTGGAGCGCGACGATGGTCCAGGATCCGCGCCAGGCCGCCAATTTCAGCCGGCCGGAAGGGTTTTCCGACGATGATTTCCGTCGCCGGGCCGAAGAATTCATCGGCATCGTGCAAGGCCTGTGGAGAGGCTGGGACGCCGATGCGCTTTTGTTCGAAAAGGCCGGCGGCCGTTTCCACGACCCGCAGAAGATGCATCTGCTTGACCACAAGGGCGAGTTCTTTTCGGTGCGCGGGCCGCTCAACGTTGCGCGCTCGCCGCAGGGCACGCCGGTGCTGGTCATGTCCGGCCTGTCCGAGGCCGACCTCGACTTCGCCGTCCGCGTCGCGGACGTCGTCCTGATCGCCGAAGGATCGCCGGAAGCGACAAAGGCTGCTTGTGACGACCTGAGAGGTCGCGCGCTTGCAGCCGGCCGCGAGCCGAATGCCATGAAGGTGCTGATGACTGTCGCCGCAGGCACCGAGCTGAAGGCCGACAGGGTCGCAACCTGGTCCGGCCCGAACCGCTGCGACGGTCTCAACTTTACTTTGCCGGCGGATCCTCCTGCGCTTGAGGCCTTTGCCGATCGTGTGCTGCCGGAGCTGCAGCGTCGCGGCCTGGCTCAATCCGCACGTGCGGGCGCGACGTTGCGCCAGCATCTCGGACTTGAGGCAGGAGGCAAACCATGAGCGCGCGTCAGATGAAGCTCGGCGCCTTCCTGTGGGCGACAGGCCACCACATCGCCGCCTGGCGCCATCCCGATGCGCATGTCACGGCCGGTATCGACATCGACCATTACATACAACTCGCCCGCACGGCCGAAGCGGCGAAGCTCGACATGATCTTCTGCGAGGACGCTGCCGGCCTGCGCGAGGCCAACGTCCAGATCGCCAGCCAGACCGCGCGCTCGATCGGTTTCGAGCCGATCAGCCTGCTTTCGGCGATCGCCGTGCAGACCGAGCGCATCGGCCTCGTCTCCACGGCCTCGACCAGCTACAACGAGCCCTACGGGCTGGCGCGAACTTTCGCCTCGCTCGATCATCTGAGCGGCGGCCGCGCCGGCTGGAACCTGGTCACCTCGGCCAGCCACATCGAGGCCGCCAATTTCGGCTCGACGGGCCTGCGTCCGCATGCCGACCGCTACGAGCGGGCGCGCGAATTCGCCCAGGTGGTCGCCGGCCTCTGGCGCGGCGGCGGCAATGGCGGCCTCAACCATGACGGCCAGAGCTTTTCGGTCAGGGACGCGCTCGACCTGCCGCGCTCGCCGCAGGGCGCGCCGGTCATGGTGCAGGCGGGAGCCTCGGAGGACGGCAAGGACCTTGCCGCCAGGACCGCCGACGTGGTGTTCAGCGCGGCGCAGACCTTCGAAGAAGCGAAGGCCTTCTACGACGACGTCAAGCGACGGCTCGCCGCCTACGGGCGAGAGCCGGAAGACGTCAAGATCATGCCAGGCGTCGCGCCGGTCGTCGCGGCCACAGAGGCGGAGGCCCGGCAAAAGCATGAGGAATTGCAGGAGCTTATCCCCGACGAGGTCGGCGTGGCGCTGCTCTCCAGCTATCTCAGCATCTCCGACCTCTGGCGCTATCCGATCGACGGGCCGCTGCCCGAACTGCCGGAGAGCGAGGGCATGAAGAGCCGGCAGGCGCTGGTCGTCGAGCAGTCGCGCCGCGACGGCCTGTCCATCCGCCAGCTTGCCCGCCATTTCGCCGGCGCGCGCGGGCATTGGCGGATCGTCGGCACGCCCGCGCAGATCGCCGACGAATTGCAGGCGCGCTTCGAGGGCGGCGTCACCGACGGCTTCAACGTCATGCCGTCCTGGTTCCCCGGCGAGCTCGACGCCTTCTGTGCCCTCGTCGTGCCGGAACTGCGGCGGCGCGGCCTGTTCCGCACCGACTATGAAGGCCGCACCCTGCGCGACCATCTTGGCCTGAAAAGGCTGGCCTGACGCGGCCGCATCGGATGCTTAGCCGGCGTTCATCATGCGGGCCGTGCCTGACACCCTGATCGAGCTGCCGGGCGTCGACGGGATGTCGGCATGCAGCCGCGAGCGCATGCCCATGTCCTCGCCCTGCACGACATCGATCGCGCCGCCATGCGGCCAGCCGAGGTCGCGCAGATAGCCGGCGAAGGCGGCGGTCGAGGCTCCTGTCGCCGGATCCTCGTAGACGCCGCCCGACGCGAACGGATTGCGCGTGTGGAACAGGGCGGGCGCTTCGGCATAGGCGAGCAGGATCGTCACCAGCCCTTCGCGCCGCATCAGCGCCTGCCCGCGCTTTAGGTCATAGGCCATTGCAGCCAGCGCCTCGCGCGACTTCAGCGCCAGCGCGAGATGGTCGGCACCGCCATGGATCAAAGCTGGCGGAATGGCTGGATCGAGATCCCCTGCAGTGTAGCCGAACAGCGCCAGCGTCTCCGCGACAAGCTCTGGCGGGGCCGGCCGGCTGCGCGTCGGCGGAGACTGCAAGGCCGCGACGATGTTGGCGCCGTCGCGGAACCCTTCGACGGTGATCGTTGCCTGGTTGAGGGTGAGCGCAAAAATCCCGTCGCCGAACTGCCGCACCAGCGCAGCACCAAGCGCGATCGTGGCATGGCCGCAGAACGGCACTTCGCTTTCCGGGGAGAAATAGCGGACCCGCCAGCCATCGCCTTCCGGCGCCGCAAAGGCGGTTTCCGAAAACCCGACTTCGGCCGCGACGCGCTGCATTTCGATGGCATCGTCCAAGGCCGCGCCGATCACCACGCCGGCCGGGTTGCCGCCGTCGTCGCCATCAGAAAACGCCGCAATTCTCAATACGTCCATCAGGGGTCCGCCTCGTGCTTGTGAGGCGCGCAGAAAACACTTTCCCGAACGATTTGGGAAATGAAGAAAGCGACGAGCTGCTGTGAGCGGAGGTCATATCCCAGCAGCATCGCCGCCGGCGCCCCGGCGACAGAGCTCAGTCGGCCATCGCCTTCTCGGACGTGCTTGAGGCAGTCGCCTCTGTGGCATGCGAGACTAGCGCGGTCATGATCTCAGCGGCGGCAAGTGCCGCGATCACCGGCGGGCGCTTGTCCTTCACCGCATTGCCGCCGATCGGCGAGACGAGACGCCTGAACTCCGCCTCGCTGCCATCGGCCGATTTGAGGAACCAGTTCTTGAATGTCGCCTTCTTGGTCTTCGAGCCGATCATGCCGACATAGGCGGCGTCGCCCCGCTTCAACGCTTCGGCGACGATCAGGAAATCGAGCGCATGGTCGTGGGTGAGGATGGCGAAGGCCGCTCCCGCCGGCGCATCGCGCACCACGGCCTCGGGCATCGGCGTCAGTTTGGTTTCGACCGTTTCCGGCATCCCTTCGAGCGCTTCGGCGCGCGTCTCGACGACGACGGCATGGATGGGCAGCAGCGCCAGCGCCAACGCCAGTGCCTGGCCGACATGGCCGCCACCGAAGAGATAGACGTGAGGCAGATGCGCCTCCTCGACCTCGGCCTTGGCGATCAGCTCTTGTTCGAGTGCCCCATCGACCGGGCGGATCAGCACCTCGACGCGTCCGCCGCAGCACTGGCCGATCTCGGGCCCGAGCGGAACGTCGAGCGTGGCGAACATCTTGCCGGCGTCGCGCAGCCCCTCACCCTTACCCTCTCCCCGTAAGGACGGGGAGAGGGGGTCGCCAGCGTTGCGACTATCTCCCTTCTCCCCGTCACTATACGGGGAGAAGGTGCCGGCAGGCGGATGAGGGGCGGCGGCGACGTCGGCAAATTCCCCGAGAGGTGCAGGGCGTAAAGAGCCCAGCATCTGCCGCGCCTTGTCGATCGCCATATATTCGAGCTGGCCGCCGCCGATCGTGCCGTAAATCGCCGAGGCCGAGACCAGCATGAAGGCGCCGGTCTCGCGCGGGGTCGAGCCCTTGGTTGCCGCGACCTCGACCAGCGCGGCCCGGCCGGCTTGGCCGAGAAAGGCTTTCAGGCTTTGCACTTTCGAGTTCATCGTCTGCATTCCCGATACGGAAATATAGAGTTTTTCGGCTCGATTTGCACGCTTCGCCCGGTTCAGGCCGGTTTTGCGGCTTTCAGCCGTTCGATCGCCATCAGCACCCGCTCTGGCGTCGCCGGCGCGTCGAGGCGCGGGCAGATCCTGTGGTCGGCGACGCTCGCCACCGCGTCCGACAGCGCGTGCAGCACCGACATGCCGAGCGGGAAGGGCGGCTCGCCGACTGCCTTGGACCGGTGCACGGTCGGCTCATGCGCCTCCGGCCAGTCGGCCAGCGTGACGTTGAAGATCTTCGGCCGGTCGGAAGCGAGCGGGATCTTGTAGGTCGAAGGCGCGTGCGTGCGCAGCCGGCCCTTCTCGTCCCACCACAGTTCCTCGGTGGTCAGCCAGCCCATGCCCTGGATGAAGCCGCCCTCGATCTGGCCGAGGTCGATGGCGCGGTTCAGCGAGCGGCCGGTCTCGTGCAGTATGTCGGTGCGCTCGACCACGTACTCGCCGGTCAGCGTATCGACCGACACTTCCGAGCACGAGGCGCCATAGGCGAAGTAGTAGAAAGGGCGACCCTCGCCCTTGTCGCGGTTCCAGATGATCTTCGGTGTTTTGTAGAAGCCCGCAGCCGAGAGCTGGATGCGCGCCATATAGGCCTGCTTGACGAGGTCGGCGAAGGCGATCTCCTGGTTGCCGATGCGAACCCGGTTGGGCAGGAACAGCACCTGGTCGCGCGGCACCTGGTATTTCTCGGCCGCGAAATTGGTCAGCCGGTCCTTGATCTGGCGGGCGCCGTTCTGCGCCGCCATGCCGTTGAGGTCGGAGCCGGAGGAGGCCGCGGTGGCCGACGTGTTCGGCACCTTGCCGGTTGTCGTGGCGGTGATCTTGACCTGGTCGAGGTCGATCTGGAACTCTTCCGCCACCACTTGCGCGACCTTGAGATAGAGGCCTTGCCCCATCTCGGTGCCGCCATGGTTCAGGTGCACCGAGCCGTCGGTATAGACGTGCACCAGCGCGCCGGCCTGATTGTAATGCGTGGCGGTGAACGAGATGCCGAACTTCACCGGCGTCAGCGCCAGGCCGCGCTTGATGAAGCGGCTGTTGGCGTTGAAGGCCCTGATTTCACGCCGGCGCCGCTCATAGTTCGAGCTCGCCTCCAGCTCGGCAATGATGCGGTGGATGATGTTGTCCTCGACCGTCTGGTGGTAGGGCGTGACGTTGCGGTCGCTGGTGCCGTAGAAATTCTTCTTGCGGATCTCCAGCGGATCCTTGCCGAGGGCAAAGGCGACCTCGTCGATGACGCGCTCGGCGCCGACCATACCTTGCGGCCCGCCGAAACCGCGGAAGGCGGTGTTCGACACGGTGTTGGTGTAGAGCGGCGCCGACTGCGCGTGCACCGCCGGCCAGAAATAGGTGTTGTCGCAGTGGAACAGCGCGCGGTCGGTCACCGGGCCCGACAGGTCGGAGGAGAAGCCGCAGCGCGCTGCGAACATGAAGTCGACGCCGAGTATGTTGCCGTCATCGTCGAAGCCGACTTCGTAGTCGACGAGGAAGTCGTGGCGCTTGCCGGTGGCGGTCATGTCGTCGTCGCGGTCGGGCCGGATTTTCACCGCGCGGTGATGCCGTTTCGCAGCGATCGCCGCCAGCGCGGCGAACTGGTTGCCTTGCGTCTCCTTGCCGCCGAAACCACCGCCCATGCGGCGGATCTCCACCGTGATGGCGTTGCTCGGCACCCCCAGCGCGTGGCTGACCATATGCTGGACTTCGCTCGGGTGCTGGGTCGAGGAATAGATGGTGACGTCCTCGTCCTCGCCGGGGACGGCCATTGCGATATGGCCTTCCAGGTAGAAATGCTCCTGGCCGCCGACGCGCATCTTCCCCTTGAGCTTGTGCGGCGCCGCCTTGATCGCCGCCGCTGCGTCGCCGCGCTTCAGCGTCAGCGGCGGCGTGACCAGCTTGTCTTTCCTTGGGTTTAGCTCGCCGATGTCGGTGACGAAGGGCAATTGCTTGTATTCGACCTTGGCCAGCCTGGTGGCGCGGCGCGCCTGTTCGCGCGTCTCGGCGATGACGCAGAAGATCGGCTGGCCGTAGAACTCGACCTTGCCGTCGGCGAGCACCGGCTCGTCATGGCGGCCCGGTCGCG
>NZ_RZOF01000191.1:0-11916 GCF_003998955.1 Mesorhizobium sp. M4B.F.Ca.ET.017.02.2.1
GCGGCAGGCCGATCATCACGCTGCCGCCGCGTTTCTCCGCATCGAGCGGCGAGCGGATCGTCCAGCCATTGCTCATCGCGGCGTCGATGATGCGCCCGACATGCGCCGCGTTCTGCGCGCGGATGGCGTCGATGCCGGTTCCCTCCAGCCATTGCAGGCCGGGCAGCGAGGCGACGCTGGCCAGGATCGCCGGCGTGCCGTGGTCGAAGCGGCGCGCGTCGCTTGCGTAGCTGAAAGCGTCGAGATCCCAGGAGAATGGGTTCGGCTGGCTGAACCAGCCGCGCAGCTCCGGCCGGCATGTCGAAAGAAGGTCGGGCGCGACTTGCAAAATGCCGGCGCCGGAGGCGCCGCACAGCCATTTGAGCGATGTCGAGACGACGAAATCGACCGGCGTCGCGGCAACGGAAAATGGCGCCACGCCGATACCCTGCGTGACATCGACACCGACGATGCTGCCCATCGCCCGGCCATGCGCCGCGAGCTTCGCCACATCGCAGCGGTGCGAGGCCGTCGAGGTCACGAAGGTGATGAGCGCCAGCCCGACATCCTCTTGCCAGCGGGCGACGAAATCCTCGTCGCGCACCCAGCTTTCGCCAGGCCTGAGCGGCACGGTGTCGAGCGTGAAATTGAAACGTTGGGCCAAGCCTGCCAGCAGGAAATGCAGGCTCGGAAAACAGTCGGCGGCAACCAGCAGGCGCTTTCCCGCCAGACGCTCGGAGGGCAAGGCGCCGATCAGGCTGTAGAGCGCGGCGGTGACATTCTCAGCGGTGGTGAGCGTGCCCTGTGGTGCTTCGATCAGCCTGATCCAGGCATCGATGAAGCGCTGCCGCGCGGCGAGCGCCGCCGGCCACTGGCCATCGTCTTCCGCCGACCAGATGCCGGAGAAGTCCCCCAGCGCGGCAGCCATCCGCTCGGCTTTGCCGGGGAAAGTGCCGATCGAGTGGTAGAGAAAATAGCCGGACATCTTCTGTCTCGCTCCCTTGTGATCATGTGATCACAGAACGGAGCGAGGATCAATCCTTTAAGGCTAAAGAAAAACGGCAAGGTGCCAAAAAGCAGCCGATTGCTTTGGTCCAGCGCGCCCGCGACAGGACCTTCTCGGTCTTTGGGTCAGCCCGACGCTGAGGAAGATCAGGAAGCTTTACCGAATCCGGTGAAGTCGACCGTCTTGGGCTCTGGCACATCGGGGCAGATGGCGCGCAGCGTCATCTGGGTCGCCGTGATGTCGGCCACCACCTCGTCGCGGGCGCGAGCAAAGTCCTTGTCCTTCAGCGCGGCGATGATCGCGAGATGCCGGCCGGACGGTTCCATGGTTCCGGCGCGCATCAGCGGCGCCACGTGGTTGGACAACAGCCGCATATAGGGGCCGAAGCGCAGCCACAGCGTTTCGATTAGCTGGAACAGCACGTCCGAGCCTGAGGCGCGGTAGATGATGAAATGGAACTGCTGGTTCTTGGCGATCAGCTCATAGATGCTGCCGTCGCGGCCGATCGCCTGCTGGTCATCGGTGATGCGCTGCAGGCTGGCGATCTCGACCGCTGTCAGGCGCGGCGCGCCGAGCTCGGCCGCCAGCCCTTCGACCGCCAGGCGGGCACGGCAGAGGTCGTCGAGCCGCGCCCGCGTGACGACCGGCACGCAGGCCGAGCCGTTCTGCGAGATCTCCAGCGCGTTCTCCGCCGCCAGCCGCCGCAAGGCCTCGCGCACCGGCATGTTTGAGGTGCCGAAGGCCTCGGCCAGCGCGGCGATGGTCAGCACCTGTCCCGGATCGAAGCTGCCGACCATCAAGGCATGGCGGAGCTGTTGGTAGACGCCATCCTGGACGGTGATGCGTCCCGATACGGGTTCGAAGCCCAGAGCCACGGTTTTGCTTTCCTCAGATGCCGGCAGAAGCTATGTGCGATGCCGAGTGCGCCCGCCGAAGCAAGCGTGATCATCTGATCACAGTTTGTGTTTAGAGCCAAGCGGCGGTTCGAATAGTCAAGGCGATGATCTCTGATCGAATCGGGCCTATGCCTTCAAACGACAGCGCTGCCCCTCATCCGCCTGCCGGCACCCGCAACGTTGGTCAGTGGCGAAACCGTCGGCGACAGCACCCCTCTCCCCGTCCTATACGGGGAGAGGATGCCGGCAGGCAGATGAGGGGCGGCGCCGACATCTGAACATTAGCAGTCCCAAGATGGGCAGCAGGTGGATTGCTTGCCGTTGATGGGGGCCGGCCAAGCAGAGCCGAAGCTTCAGTCCGAAGCCTCACTCCGGTATGACCGCCGTCGCCTGGATCTCCACCTTGGCGCGGTCCTCGACCAGCGCCATCACCTGCATGGCGGCCATGGCCGGGAAGTGTCGGCCGATGACCGCGCGGTAGGCCTCTCCGATGCCCTTGAGGTTGGCGAGATACTCGGCCTTGTCGGTGAAATACCAGGTCATCGAAGTGATGTGATGCGGCTCGCCGCCCGCTTCCGCCAGCACCGCGACGATGTTGGCGAGCGTTTGGCGTACCTGGCCGGCGAAATCGTCGGTCTCGAACCGGCACTCGGCATTCCAGCCGACCTGGCCGCCGACGAACACCAGCCGGCCGCGCGCGGCGACACCGTTGGCGTATCCGATGGGCTTTGCCCAGCCTTCCGGCTGCAGGATGGTGTGCATGACTAGACTCCCCCTAATTCAGATGCGGTTTGCAGGGCATGGACCAATCTCACGCCGCTCCCATCACTTGCCGCGCGATCACCACCTTCTGCACGTCGGATGCGCCTTCATAGATGCGCAGCGCACGGATCTCGCGATAGAGGCTTTCGACGATGTGATCCTTGCGCACCCCGTCGCCGCCATGCAGCTGCACGGCCGTGTCGATCACCTCCTGCGCGCGGTCGGTGGCGAACAGCTTCGCCATCGCCGCCTCGCGGGTGACGCGGGGGGCGCCCATGTCCTTGGTCCAGGCGGCGCGGTAGACGAGAAGCGCCGCGGCGTCGACGTCCAGCGCCATGTCGGCGATGTGGCCCTGCACCATCTGCAGGTCCGCCATCGGCGCGCCGAACAGTTCGCGCTCTGCGGCGCGACTGACGCTCTCGTCCAGGGCACGACGGGCAAAACCGAGTGCCGCGGCACCCACGGTCGAGCGGAACACGTCGAGCACCGACATGGCGATGCGAAAGCCGTCACCGGGTTTGCCGATCAGCGCGGAAGCGGGGACGCGGGCGTTGTCGAATGACAGTCGCGCCAGCGGGTGTGGGGCGATCGTCTCCAGCCGCTCGGCGATGCTCAGGCCTGCGGTCGCGGCCGGCACGATGAAAGCGGAAATCCCCTTGGCGCCAGGCGCCTCTGCGGTGCGGGCAAAGACGATGTAGAGATCGGCGATGCCGCCATTGGAAATCCAGGTCTTCTCGCCGGTCAGCAGATAATCGTCGCCGTCGCGCGTGGCCGTCATTTCCATGTTGGCGACGTCCGATCCGGAGCGCGGTTCCGACAGCGCGAAGGCCGAGATCGCCTTGCCGGCCCGCGTCTGGTCCAGCCAATGCTGTTGTTCCGGCGTGCCGAACAGGCTGAGCGCGCCGGTGCCGAGCCCCTGCATGGCAAAGGAAAAGTCGGCCAACCCGTCATGGCGGGCCAGCGTCTCGCGCGTGATGCACAGCGTGCGCACGTCGAGCGGTCCGGGATTGTCCGTGTCGAGCGCCGTCGGCTTCAGCCAACCGTCACGGCCGAGCTTAGCCACCAGCTCCCGGCAGGCGGCGTCGACATCGTGATGGTCGACCGGCAGGTTCTTCGCGCACCAGGCGTCGAGCTGGTCGGCGAGCTGGCGATGGCGCTCCTCGAAGAAGGGCCAGTTGAGGAATGAACGGTCAGGCATAGCGAAAGCCTCCTGCGTCGCGTTCCTTCACACCCCCCTCTGTCCTGCCGGACACCTCCCCCGCAAGGGGGGAGATCAGCTGAAAGCTATGCTTTCGCCAATCACCGGCATTGCAGGATGGGCGGCGGCGTGGAGGCAGCCAATCTCCCCCCTTGCGGGGGAGATGGCCGGCAGGCCAGAGGGGGGTGCCTGGGCGAAAACCATTCATCGCTAATTCCCCTCGAACACCGGCTTTTCCTTCGCCACGAACGCCTTGTACGCCCGCTCGAAATCGCCGGTCTGCATGCAGATCGCCTGCGCCTGCGCTTCCGCCTCGATCGCCTGGTCGAGCCCCATCGACCATTCTTGGTTGAGCTGCGTCTTGGTGATGCCATGCGCGAAGGTCGGGCCGGCGACGATGCGTGCCGCCAGGTCGAGCGCGTCGGCCTCGAGCGTGGCCGGCTCCACCAGCCGGTTGTAGAAGCCCCAGCGCTCGCCCTCGGCCGCGCTCATGGTGCGGCCGGTGTAGAGCAGCTCGGCGGCGCGGCCCTGGCCGATGATGCGCGGCAGGATCGCGCAGGCGCCCATGTCGCAGCCGGCAAGACCGACGCGGGTGAACAGGAAGGCGGTTTTGGCTTCCGGCGTGGCGATGCGGATGTCGGAGGCCATGGCGATGATGGCGCCGGCGCCGACCGCCACGCCGTCGACAGCGGAAATGATCGGCTTGCCGCAGTTGAGCATCGCCTTGACGAAGTCACCGGTCATGCGGGTGAAGGCGAGCAGCGCCTTCATGTCCATCTTGACCAGCGGACCGATGATGTCGTGGACATCGCCGCCCGAGCAGAAATTGCCGCCATTGGGCAGGAACACCACGGCGTCGACATCGTCGGCATAGACGAGATCGCGAAACGTGTCGCGCAACTCGGCATAGCTGTCGAAGGTCAGCGGGTTCTTGCGCTCGGGGCGGTCGAGCCGGACCCTGGCGACCTTGCCTTCGACATCCCAGAGAAAATGCCTGGGCTTGAGATTGGCCATGGCGCTCATTCGCGTCCCTCCCAATTGCTGCGGAACGAAGTCAGCATGCCGGTCAGCCGGCGCGCCTCTTCCTCACTGACGTTGCCGAGCAGTTCGCCGACCCAATTCTCATGCGCGGCGGCGATCTCCGCGAATGCCTTCGAGCCGTCCTCGGTCAGCCGCACCATCGAGGTGCGGCGGTCGCCGTTGCGGCGCGCCCGCGTCACCAGCCCTTCCGACACCAGCCGGTCGACGATGCCGGTGACATTGCCGTTCGACACCAGCAGGAAGCGCGACAGGTCGCTCATCAGCATGCCTTCGGGCGACCGGTAGAGCGCCGCCATCACGTCGAAGCGTGGCAGCGTGGTGTTGAATTCCGTCTTCAGCCGTTCGCGCAGTTCGGCCTCGATCGTGCGCGAGGCGCGCAGCAGCCTGATCCACAGGCGCAGCCTGTCCTTGCCGGGACCGGAGTGCGTAGGCAGCGGACCGGCTACCATGTCTCGCCTCCCGAAACCGAGATCGCCTGTCCGGTGATCGAGCGGGCGGCGTCGCCGCACAGCCACAACACCGCTTCGGCGACCTCCTCAGGCTGGATGAAGCGCCCTTGCGGGTTCGTCGCCGCAAGGCTTGCGCGTGCTTCATCGGCAGCCCGGCCGGTCTTGTCGACGATGCGCTGGATGGACTGCTCCAGCATCTCCGTGTCGACGAAGCCCGGGCAGACGGCATTGACGGTGACGCCGGACTTGGCGGTTTCGGCTGCGAGCGCCCGCATCAGGCCGACGACGCCGTGCTTGGCCGCGACGTATGGGGCCACGTAGGCGTAGCCCTTCAGCCCGGCGGTCGAAGCGACGAAGACGATGCGTCCCGCCTTGCGCGCCAGCATGCCGGGCAGGGCCGGCTTCACCGTCAGGAATGCGCCGGTGAGGTTGACGTCAAGCGTGCGCTGCCAGTCAGTGAGCGAAGTCTTGTGCGCCGGCGCGCTGCCGGCCATGCCGGCATTGGCGACGACGATGTCCACCGGCCCGCGCGCGGCCTCCGCCTTTTGGTAGGCGTCCGTTATCTCGGCTTCGTTCGTGACATCGGCCGCGAGGCCAAAGATGCGATCATTCTCCTTCGCGACTTCGGCAAGCGCCGCCTCGCGCCGCCCGCAAATGGTGACGTTGGCGCCCGCTTCCGCCAGCGCCAGTGCGATGGCTCTGCCGACGCCTGAGCCGCCGCCAGTGACCAGCGCGTGCCTGCCGGCGATTGCTTGAGCCGCGCTCATACTTTCAGCCCCGCGGCCGCCTCTCGCTCGGCCAGCCGGTAGAGCTGGTCGCGGCCCGGCAAATAGGGATCCGGCCATTTGACGCCGCGGTCGCCGAGCGCCACCGCCGCATGCAGCGTCCAGTAGGGATCGGCGAGATGCGGCCTGGCCAGCGCCACCAGATCGGCGCGGCCCGCCATCAGGATCGAGTTGGCATGGTCCGGCTCATAGATGTTGCCGACCGCCATCGTCGCCATGCCGACCTCGTTACGGATGCGGTCGGAGAACGGCGTCTGGAACATGCGGCCGTAGACGGGTTTTGCCGCGATCGAGGTCTGCCCGGCCGACACGTCGCAAAGGTCGACGCCAGCCTCATGCAGCAGTTTTGCGATCTCGACCGCGTCGGACGGGGTGACGCCCTCGATGCCGACCCAGTCATTGGCTGAAATGCGCATCGAGATCGGCTTTTCCGCCGGCCACACCGCGCGCACCGCGCGGAAGACTTCCAGCGGATAGCGCATGCGGTTCTCCAGCGAACCGCCATAGTTGTCGGTGCGCCGGTTGGTCAGCGGCGTGATGAAGGAGGAGAGCAGGTAGCCATGCGCGGCATGGATTTCCAGCATGTCGAAGCCGCAGCGGGCTGCCATCTCGGCAGAGGCGACGAACTCACCGCGCACCCTGTCCATGTCGGCGCGATCCATCGCCTTCGGCACCTGGTTCTCGGGTGACCACGCCACGGCCGATGGCGCCATCACCGGCCAGTTGCCTGAGGGCAGCGGCACGTCCGTTCCCTGCCAGCCGACGCGGGTCGAGCCCTTGGCGCCGGAATGGCCGATCTGGGCGCAGATTTTTGCCTCGGTCTCGCTGTGGACGAAGTCGACCAGCCGCTTCCAGGCCGCCTCATGTTCGGGCGCGTAAAAGCCTGGGCAGCCGGGCGTGATGCGCCCTTCCGGGCTGACACAGGTCATCTCGATGTAAAGCAGTCCGGCGCCACCCTTGGCGCGCTCCGCGTAGTGCGAAAAATGCCAGTCGGTCGGGCAGCCGTCGACGGCCTTGTACTGCGCCATCGGCGACACGACGATGCGGTTGTTGAGCGCCATGTCGCGTAGCTTGAATGGCGCGAACATCGGCGCCCGGCGCTGCCTGTTGCCGCCGGCGCCCGCCTGGCGCTGGAACCATTCTTCGGCGCCACCCAGCCACTCGGCGTCGCGCAACCTAAGATTCTCGTGGCTTATGCGTTGCGAGCGGGTGAGCAGCGAATAGTTGAACTGCACCGGATCGAGGCCGAGATAGCGCTCGACCTCCTCGAACCATTCCAGCGAGTTGCGCGCCGCCGACTGCAGTTTCAGCACCTCGGTGCGCCGCGCGTCTTCGTACTTGCGGAATGCCGCCTCGAGGTCGGGCTCGGACTCGACATAGTCGGCCAGCGCTACGGCGCTTTCCAGCGCGAGTTTGGTGCCAGAGCCGATCGAGAAATGCGCCGATGCCGCCGCATCGCCCATCAGCGCCAGGTTCTTGTAGGACCAGCGCTCGCACAGCACGCGCGGGAAGTTGATCCAGGCCGAGCCGCGTATGTGGTTGGCGTTGGTCATCAGCGCATGGCCGCCGAGATGCTTGGCGAAGATGCGTTCGCAGACCGCGATCGATTCCTGCTGCGACATCGCGCCGAAGCCGAAGCGATCCCAAGTCTGCTCGCTGCACTCGACGATGAAGGTCGCGGTCTCGCTGTCGAACTGGTAGGCATGCGCCCACACCCAGCCATGCTCCGTCTTCTCGAAGATGAAGGTGAAGGCGTCGTCGAACTTCTGCTTCGTGCCGAGCCACACGAATTTGCATTTGCGGGTGTCGATATCGGGCTTGAAGATTTCGGCGAAGGCGCCGCGCGCTTTCGAGTTCAGCCCATCCGCCGCCACCACCAGATCGTGCGATTCCATGAACGGCCTGGGGTCGGCGATATCGGTTTCGAACTGCAGCTTGATGCCGAGCTCGTGTGCCCGCCGCTGCAAGAGGATCAGGAGGCGCTTGCGGCCGATGCCGCAGAAGCCGTGGCCGGAGGAGACGGTGCGCACGCCGTCATGGATGACGGCGATATCGTCCCAATAGGCGAAATGCTTCTTGATCCAGACCGCGCTGACCGGATCGTTGCGGCTGAGGTTATCGAGCGTCTCGGCCGACAGCACCACGCCCCAGCCGAAGGTGTCGTCGGCGCGGTTGCGCTCGAACACCGTCACCTCATGGGCGGCGTCGCGCAGCTTCATCGAGATGGCAAAGTAGAGCCCGGCCGGGCCGCCGCCGAGAACCGCAACCTTCATGCCTGCGATCTCCTCTTCGCTTCCGGGGCCGCTACGGCGGTCCCGGTTCCCAGTATCGCGCCGAAGCGAAATTATTTCAAGCTTGAAGTTTCATGATTGAATAATTGCCTGCGCGCCCTGCGGATCGGTCACTTGGCCGGATCCTTCGGGCTCCACAGCACCGTCTCGGCGCCTTTCTCGTAGGCCATGCCGTCGGGATAGCTGATCGCTTCGAGCTGCAGCCCCCAGGGCGCCTGGAAATAGAGGATGGTCTGGCCGGCGGCCGGCCCTTCCTTGACCGGCAGCGGCCCCATGCGCGTCTTGACGCCCTTGCCGTCGAGATAGGCCTTCGCGGCGGCGACGTCGTCGACATAGAGGGCGATGTGGAAGCCGCCGATGTCGCTGTTCTTAGGCGTCAGGTCCTTCTGGTCGGGCGCGGTGTATTTGAACAGCTCGATGTTCGATCCGTAGCCGCAGCGGATCTGCGTGATCTCCTCGATCACCGCCTTCGGGTCGACGCCGAGCAGATCCTGCATGAACGTGCCCTTGTCGTCGGCGAACGGGCCGAACGCCATCGCCTTCTTGCAGCCGACGACATTGGTGAAGAAATCGACGGCCTGCTTCATGTCGGGCACGGTGATGCCTGTGTGGTCGTGGCCGCGCATGCCGGGGATCGAATCTGCCGCGGCCGCTCCCATTGAGCCGAGCAGGATTGCGGCAAGCAGCGCGCCGCGCTTTGCGAAGTTCATGTCACCCTCCATTCGCGGGCTGACCTGAAGACGCACATCCGAGGCCCGCTGTTCGGCGTGCGGAGAGGTCTATGCCGAAGCCTTTTCGGGTGGTCGCAGCCAGTCCGGATCGATCTCGGGCAGCGGGATGGCGGCGAGCAGATCGCGGGTGTAGGCCTGCTTCGGATTTTCGAACAGCGCATCGGTGGCGCTGGCCTCGACGATCCTGCCCTCGCGCATGACGATGACCTGCTGGCAGAGCCGCCTTATCACTGACAGATCGTGGCTGATGAAGGCTACCGTCAGCCCCATTTCGGCCGCCAGTTTTTCCAGCAGGGTCAGGATCTGCGCCTGCGTCGACACGTCGAGGCCGGAGACGATCTCGTCGGCCAGCACGAATTTCGGCGACAGCGCCAGCGCTCGCGCGATGCCGACGCGCTGGCGCTGGCCGCCCGAGAGCTGGTGGCGGTAACGGCTGGCGAAATTCTGCGGCAGGCCGACCCGCTGCAGCGCTTCCGCCACGCGTTCCTTCAGCCTGTCGCCGAGGCCGTTCTGCCTCAGCGGCGCGGCAATGATGTTGAAGATCGTATGGCGCGGGTTGAGCGACGACATCGGGTCCTGGAAGATCATCTGCAAGTCGCGACGCAGCGGCCTCAGTTCGGCTTCCGACAGATTGCTGATGTCGCGGCCTTCGAAGCTGATCGAGCCGGCGCTCGGCTCCAGCAGCCGCACCAGGGTACGGCCGAGCGTCGACTTGCCCGACCCGGACTCGCCGACAATGCCAGTCACCGATCCCTTCGGCAGGTCGAAATCCAGCCCTTTCAGGATCTCGGCCAGCGGCGCCCTTCCGATCAGCGGCTTGCGCGTCATGTCGGGCAGCGCCACCTTCAGCCCTCGTACGCAGAACACCGGCTCAGCCATGGCCTGGCCTCCAGGACTGGTCGGCGGCAGCGATCTCCGCTGCCAGCCCGGCGAGCACGGTTTCGTCCACCGGCTTCAGCGATGCGTAGGGGTCGGTGTAGCGCGGCGTCGCCGCGATCAGCGCCCGCGTGTACGGATGCCGGGGTGCTGCGAAGAGCTCGGCGGTGTCGGCTTCCTCGACCACCTTGCCGGCATAGAGCACCGACACTTTCTGGCTGATCTTGGCGACGACGCCGAGGTCGTGGGTGACGAACAGGATCGCCGTGCCGTGGTCGCGCTGCAGTTGCGCGATCAGCCGCAGGATTTGCTTCTGCACCGTCACGTCGAGCGCCGTCGTCGGCTCGTCGGCGACAATCAGCCTCGGCTCGGCGGCGAAGGCTGCCGCGATAAGCACGCGCTGGCGCATGCCGCCGGACAGTTCGTGCGGATAGCTTTTCAGCACGCGCTCGGGGTCGCGTATCTGCACCTCGTCGAGCAACTGGCGGATGCGGCTGTCGGCTCGCTCGCCGCTCCAGCCGAGGATGCGGACCAGCCTGTCGGTCATCTGCGGGCCGATGCGGCGCGACGGGTTGAGCGCGGTCAGCGGATCCTGCGGGATCAGCGCCGTGCGGGCGCCGATCAAATTGCGCCGCACCTTGGGCTGCAGGGCGCCGAGATCCTCGCCTTCCAGCAGCATGTCGCCTTCGACGACGCGCACGCTGGTCGGCAGCACGCCGAGCACCGCCTTGCCGATCATCGTCTTGCCGGCGCCGCTTTCGCCGACCAGCGCGCGCACCTCGCCCGGCTGGACGGACAGCGACACCGAGCGCAGCACGCGCTGGCCGTTGGGCAGCACGGCGCTCAGCGAGCGGATGTCGAGACAGGCCGCGCTCATCGCAGCACCGGATCGAAGCGCGCCTTCAGCGCTTCGCCGAACTGGCTGAAGGACAGCACGGTGAGGATCAGCGTGATCAGCGGAAACACCAGCACCCACCAGGCCTGGTGGATCGACAGCCGGCCTTCGGCGATGATGCCGCCCCAGGTCGGATCGTCGGTCGAGATCGACAGGTTGACGAAGGACAAGATCGCCTCGACGATGACGGCGATGCCCATCTCCAGCGACAGCAGCGCGACAATCGAGGGCAGCACGTTGGGCAACACCTCGCGCAGCATGATGCCGATACGGCCATAGCCGGCGATGCGCGCGCTTTCGACATAGTCCATGCGCGCCTGGCCCATCGCCTCGGCGCGGATGACCCGGCAGAAGCGCGTCCAGTCGATGACGGCGATGGCGATGATGACGGAGCTGAGGCCGGTGCCCAGCACCGCCACCAGAAGGATGGCGAACAGCACCGGCGGGAAGGCCATCCAGATGTCGACGATGCGCGAGATGATGCGATCGGCCCAGCCGCCGAAATAGCCGGCGATCAGCCCCAGTGCCGAGCCGACCAGGCAAGCGGCCGAAGCGGCGGCGAAGGCGACGATGAAGGCGATGCGGCCGCCGAAGATCAATCGTGAGAGCAGATCGCGGCCGAGGCTGTCGGTGCCCAGCCAATAGCCGGGCTCGGCTCCATCAAGCCAGAAGGGCGGCAGGCGCTCCAGCATCAGGTCCTGCGCGAGCGGGTCCTGCGGCGCGATCAGCGGCGCAAGGACTGCCGCCAGCAGCGCGAGCAGCAGCCAGCCGCCGGCCAGCCAGAGCCTCGGGCTCGATCCGCTTCGGGAGATGCGGGCGTCATCCATGGCGCAGCCTCGGATTAAGCAGCGCGTACATCATGTCGACCGCGAGGTTGATCAGCACGAAGAGCAGCGCAAAGACCAGCACGATGCCCTGGATCAGCGGCAGGTCGCGGTTGATGACGGCGTCGATCGCCATGTTGCCGAGGCCCTCGTAGGAGAACAGCCGCTCGACGATGACGGTGC
>NZ_RZOF01000192.1:0-11907 GCF_003998955.1 Mesorhizobium sp. M4B.F.Ca.ET.017.02.2.1
CGCATCCGCGGGGGAAGCGAGGGCCAGGGGTTCGCCTTTCCAGATCACCGTTCCAGCGTCGGGCTGCTCGACGCCGTAGATCAGCTTCATCAGGGTCGACTTGCCCGCTCCGTTTTCGCCAAGGATCGCGTGGATCGAGCGCGGAGCCACGTCCAGATCGATGTCTCGATTGGCATGGATCTGGCCGTAGCTCTTGGAGATGCCGCGCAGCGACAGGAGCGGGACGGTCATGGTCACTTGGGCAGCGGCGTGGTGACACCCTTGACGTGCCAGTCCATGGCCACGATCTCGGCCTCGGTCATCGTCTTGCCGGCGGGGACGCCCTCGCTCCCATCGGCCTTGGCGATCGGACCGGCAAAGGGCGAGAAGCTGCCGGCGGCGATCTTGGCTTCGACCTCCTTGATCCTGGTCATCATGTCGGCCGGGATGCCCGGGTTCCAGTCGACAACCTCGACAACCTTGTCGCCGACACCCAGGAAAGCGTTGGCGCCCTTGAAGTTGCCGGCGATGTGGGCGTCGACGGAGGCCTTGAAGAAGGGCGACCAGTCGGTCGCAACACAGCCGAGATAGGTTTTTGGCGCGTATTTCTTCATCGACGAGTTGAGATTGAAGGCGGGGACGCCGGCCTCCTCGCAGGCCGAAATGACCGAGGGCGTGTCCTGCGCGTTGGAGAAGATCACGTCGCATTTCTGCGCCAGCAGCGCCTTGGCGGCCTCCTGCTCCTTGGCCGGATCGAACCAGGAGTTCACCCATACGACCGAAACCTCGACATCGGGCTTCACCGCCTGCGCTCCGAGCGTGAACGCGTTGATCGAAGTGATCAGCTCGGGAATGGCGAAGGCGGAAACCGAGCCGAGCTTGCCGGTCTTCGAAAGCGCGGCTGCCGCCATGCCCATCAGGTAGGTGCCCTGGGAATATTGGGCCGCGAAGGGCGAGAAGTTCGGCGCCACCTGGAAACCGGAGGCATGCAGAACGGTGACGTCCGGATTGCGGCGCGCGATCTGCAGGGCGCCGTTCTGGTAGCCGAAGGAGCCGGCGATCAGGAACTTGTTCCCGTCGGCGATCGCCTTGTTCATGATCCGGTCGGCGTCGGGTCCTTCCTGTATGTTCTCGATGATGGTCACCTTCACCTTGTCGCCATAGGCCGCCTTCACCGGCTCGAGCCCGTCGGCAAGCGCCCGGCCCCAGCCGACATCGCCGACCGGCGACGGGACCACCAGCACGATGCCCAGAGGTTCGTCGGCTGCAAGCGCCCGGCCGCCCAGCGTTGCGGCCAGCCCGGTGGCGGCCGCGCCCTTCATCAATGTTCTGCGGGTAAGATTTGTCAGCATGTCGGTTCCCCTTGTTTTGGTTGCTAGAATTCCACCGTGGCGAGCGCCGCCTCGGCTTGCGCGAAAAGCCGGGCCTCGTCGAGCCCCGGGAATTCGCCCTTGGCCCAGACGATGCGGCCGTTGATCATGGTCATGTCGGTGGGCGCGCCGATGCCGACCTTGGCCAGCAGGCTCAGCGGATCGTGCCTGGTGCCGACATAGTCCATGCGCCGCGTGTCGATGGCGAAAAGGTCGGCGGCCATGCCGGGCGCCAGCCTGCCGATGTCGCGGCGCCCGAGCAGCGCCGCGCCCCCGGTCGTCGCATAGCCGAGAAAATCGGCCGGCGGCGGAACCGGATGGCGCCGTGTCGATGCCGCCAGGCATTGCAGCATGTAGGCGGAATGGATGCAGTGCATCAGGTTGGAATTGTCGTTCGAGGCGGCACCGTCGCAGCCCAGCCCCACATTGAGCCCGAAGGCCGACATCGCCGGGATGTCGGTAATCTCGGCGCCGACGAGATAGACCGGCTCCGGGCAGTGCGCGACGCCGGTGCCGCTCGCGGCCATCTTGCGCAGCTCGTCGTGGGTCAGTTCCCAGCAATGGGCATAGAAGGCATCCGGCCCGCAGAAGCCGATCTCGGTGCAATAGTCCACCGTGCGCATGCCGTGACGGGCTTCGATGACCGGGCTTTCGCCCTCGCCGACATGGGTATGCATGCGCACCCCGCGGTCGCGCGCCAGCGCCACCGATTCCACGAAGGTCTCGCGATAGCAGTTGACCGGCTGGCAGGGCGCGACGACGAGCTGGCGCATGCTGAAAGGACCGGCGTCATGATAGGCGTCGATCAGCCGGGCACAGTCGGCGATGAACTCGTCCGTCGTTTCCAGCATGGCGTCGGGGATGGTCGAGCCTTGCGATTTCGGCAGCGTGTTGCCGCCGCGTCCGGCATGGAAGCGCATGCCGAGGAGTTCGGCGGCCTCGAACTGCCGGTCGATCAGCCGTTTGCCGGCATGCCGCGGAAAACAATACTGATGGTCGAATGCCGTCGTGCAGCCGTGCTTTATCAACTCGGCCATCGCGGTCACCGATGCGTGGTAGAAGCATTCCTCGGTCAGCCGCGAGAAAACGGGATAGATGCGGTCGAGCCATTCGATGACCGACAGCTTCGTCCAGTCCAGATCGGCGCGGTTGCGGACGAAACACTGGAAGAAGTGGTGATGGGTGTTGACGAGGCCGGGATAGACGAACCAGCCGGCGGCGTCGCGCGCGACGGTCCCGGCGGGCAGCTCCGCCTTGTCGAGGCCCTCGCCGATGGCCCGTATCGCCGGGCCATCGGTCAGGACATCGACATTGCGCCGGACGTCAGGGCCGTTGCCCTCGTCGACGATGACTGCAGCGCAGTTCTTCAGCAAATAGCCAGCCACGTCAGGCCTCGCCGACTTCTGGGACGGGCTCGGGTTTCAACTCGTGCAGCCGGTGGATGCCCGGCATCTCGATGAAGCCATCGATGGCGCGGATCGCCCGCGACCAGAGCCGGATCGCGGGATAGGGATCGAGCGAAACGCCGCCGTCCGGCGCGAGCGCCACATAAGGAAAGCAGGCGATGTCGGCGATCGTCGGCCGGTCGGATGCAAGGAAGCGCTGGCCGCGGATCTGCTGTTCGACAAGGCCAGCCTCCAGCTCCCGCAGGGCCGCTGTCCCCTGCCCTTGGAGGACAGCAATATTGCCCGGACGCAGCAGCATCTCGTGCAGGCGCGCGGCCCCCAGGCTGGCGGTCAGCCGGTGCGAGAAGGAAAGCCATTGCTGGACGCGCGCCGCCTGCCCGGCCGTATCGTTGCCCAGCCATTGCGGCGCCGCCTTGGCGGCGAGGTAGACCAGCATGGCCGAGGATTCGGTCAGGACGAGATCGCCATCTTCCAGGATCGGGATCGAACCCGCCGGGTTCAGCGCCATGAGCTCAGGACCGCGATGCTCGACACCGGGATGGAAGTCGACAGGGCGGATGTCGAGCGTCACCCCGGTCAGCGCAGCCATGAGGCGCACCTTGTAGCAGCTCGGCGAAAGCACGTAGTCGAAGAGCTTCATTGCGCCACCAGTTGCGCGCCGTAGGTGTAGCCATGACGTTTCAGCCAGCGCCGGTAGGCAACCGAGGTGAGGTCCGCTCGCGTCGGGATCTCCATGCCGGGATCCAGCGGCAGCAGCCCCGGAATCTGGTTTTCGAGGATCGACCGGTCCTGGACGAAGATCGTCTGCTGGAAATGGATCAGGTCCGTCATCGGCGTTTCGTCGTCGAACAGCGCCATCCATGGCCAGACGTCGCACAGGTCCTCGGCAAGCGGCTGCACGAAAAGCGTGATGACGTCCCATTCACCCGGGCGCGGCGGGCATGTCTTGTAGAGGATCGAGCAGGTCGGCGCGGGCACGCGATACATGTATTCGGTTGTTATGCCGCCTTCCGCCGACTTGGCGGCCTGTGGCTGATAGAACTTCACCTGGGTCGCCCAAACCTCGTCTTCGTCCTCCCGGATCTCGACCTTGTAGTTCTGCACCTCGGTGTGCGGTTCGGCCCCCAATATGTCGGTGTGCACGAACGGAAAATGCGCGATGTCGAGGAAGTTCTCGACCGCGCGCAGCGGCGAGCAGCGCACACGCACCACCCCGACATCGACGAGCCGGCGGCCCGGCTGATCGGCCTCGGGGATCGCAAACAGCGGCTTTTGCGGGTCGCCGAGCGACGACCAGACATGGCCGTAGCGGATGCAGGCCGGCAGGGCACGTCCGTTGGCGCCGGTGACCTTCGCGTTCCCATCTTCGCCGCGCCCCACCTCGATCGGCTCGCCCATGAGGGCCGTCTTGCGCCCGTGCGCATCAAGCTGGCCGGCAATGCCGACCGGATACCATTCGTCGATCATCGCGTTGCGGGTCATCGGGCGATCCCACCGTGCGCAATATCCTCGGCCGCCCGCCGCAGCGCCTCGGCGGCTCTCGATGCGGCGATACGCTCGGCCTGACTGCTGCCCTCGGCCACCAGAACATGCACCAGCGTCCGCGCTTGCCCTTGCGGAGCAAGCAGCAGGCGGATGGTCGGGGCATTCCCGGCGTAGTCGAGCAGGTCTCCGTCGGCCTTGGTGCCCGCGACCGCCTCCAGCGCCGCGATGTCCGCTTCCACCATCATCGAGCGCAGCGGAGCAAGGCCCTCGAACCGGGGCGGCCCGGCGGCGGGCTCGCCTACGGAAATCCATATGATGCCGCCGCCATCCTCGACGGGCTGCGTCGCGACACGGATCGTGTCCGGTGGCGTCAGTGCCGGATGGGCCGGAATGCGCAGGCAGTTTCCCGCCTGGGCATAGCCCCAGCCGTGGTAGATGCAGGACAGGGTCTCACCGCGCACGAAGCCATGGGAAAGCCGCATGCCGCGATGCGGGCATCTGTCGGCGAAGGCCGCCGCACGGCCGGAACGGCTTCGCCAAAGGGCAACCGGTCCGGCTGGGGATTGCGCCGGCATTACGGTTCCCGCCGCCAGGTCCGCGGAGAGGGCAACAGGCATCCATGAGCCGGTCGGATAGGGCGGCATGCATCAACTTTCAAACGACACCAGCATCTTCCCGAGCGCGGCTTCGCGGTCAAGGACATGCTAATAAGCCCGGTTACGTTTGCACAACATTTCCTCACTGGCAATAATGCCTAAAAAAGGTGCACGCCGCTTCGCAAGCGGCTGCAAACCTAGCCCGATTCGCTCTCGATCGGCGCCCGGCGGATGGCCTCGACCCAGACATCGATTGGTCCAAGGGAGCACCCCATCTCCATCATGTCGATGAGTTCGGCCGGACCGGCAATGTCGAGTTCGATCCGGTCGGGACCGGCAGCGCATATTGCCTGCGCGAGCCCGAGCTTGGCGGCATGACGCTCGATCCACGGAACAAAGGATGCCGCCTCGACATCGCCGAGGATCGTCATGCGCTCCCGCGAAGAACGTGGATTTTGCTCGCCCATCGAGACCTTCATGCTTCGTCCGCGACCGTCGCGGCGGGACAGGATACGACTGTTTCGACTGCTGCACAAAAGATACCGGAAGAAGTTTCCGAAAGGACGGGTTCGCAAGCGTTGCCAGGCAATTTGCGGCTGCAGGAGGCTTCCAGGCGGGAAAGCTAGTGCTCCTGCCGGGCGCCCATCAAACGACCTGACGATCCTAGCCAACGGTACCACCGGCTTCCCGGTTAAACGCGCCCCGCATTGTGACAAGCTGTCGCGCGCCGTGTCGGAACCAATCCAATCGGCACTGGTTTCGATCTTGAAGGGACCGCAACGCGAGCGGAAAGATGGTTGAAATTTACAGCTTGGAAATGGACAAGGCGAGGCAGCGTGCCGGCCGAGCGGAACTGGCCTTGGAACGGGCGGAAGAACTCCTGGATGGTGACGGCAACGTTGCCGTCAATTTGGCCCTGTGCTGCAGGATCAGAGGCGCGCAGCGGCGCGTGAGCGAGGCCAAGGCACGGCTGAGGAAGATTGAGTCCGCCAGAACGGAAAGACTTCGCACCGGTTGACCGAATCCTCCCTGGATTAGCAAATGTAACTGCGGGCGCGGCGGCGGGCGTGGTAGATTGGGATGTGCTGGAGTTCTCCTGGGAGGAGTCGTCCTTGAGTATCGCATCCAAGCTCGCCGCAATGTCGGCGGGGCTGCTCGCCAGGCGTGTAGCCGCCGCTCAACCCACTGCTGCCGTCAAACCCATCCGGTCGTCGCTCGCCGACGTTCCCCTCCGGCGCCAGCCTCTTCCGTTCAAGCCACGACCGCCGATCCGACCTTGCAGCAACATGTGACCTGACGCCGTCACTCGCCGCACTGCTGCGCCTGGTGGCACGAGTCTATCTATCGACAAGGCTCGTGCCGCCGGCAACTGCCGATCTCAATTTGCTCGGCGGCATTCCAAATGTCTCCCGGAAAACCCTGGAGAAATGCGACGCGTTCTCGAAGCCGACTTCGATGGCGATGTCGAGCATCGGCACGCTGGTCTCGAGGAGAAGCTGCTTTGCCCGCTCGAGGCGCACCTTCTTGTAGACGAGCGCCGGGGAGGTTTTCGTGTTCTCCATGAACAAGCGTTCCAGCTGCCTTCGCGACAATCCAACCGATGCCGCGATCTCGGATATCGAGATTGTATTCTCGATATGGTTTTCCATCGCAATCAGCGCCGCCTGAAGCCGCGGATCGTTGCATTCGATCGAGAGCGGCCGGCGCGGCTGGATGTGCAAGGCCGGGCGCGCCTTGTCGATCTGCAGGACCTCGAGCGCGTTTCTCTCGGCGCGTTCGCTGATGTGACGCCTCACGATCGATGCGGCCATGTCCGCCGCGCTGCTGCCGCCGGCGCACGATCCCCTGGTCCGATCGAGGTTGAAGATGCGGTCCGACCTGACTTCGTGATCCGGGAAACGCTGGCGGAATGCCTGGTAGTGCAGCCAGCTGACGCAGGTCCGGTGGAACTTCATCAGGCCGGCGTCCGCAAGCACGAAGGTCCCCGTGCAGACACCGATCAACGGCACTTTGCTGGCGGCTGCCTTCTTGAGATAGCGGACCGTCTCGTCGTCGACCGGGAACTCGGTGTTCAACAGCCCGCCGACGATGACGATATAGTCGAACAGATTTGGGTCCACGAGATCCGATGTCGGCGCGACCTGCACGCCGCAGCTGGAGGTGATCAGGTGCCGAGTGCTGGCCAGAACCTGCCAATCGGCAAAAATGCGGCCCGACCGGTCCGCCTCGTCACTGGCCAGACGCAGCGTATCGACGAACAGGGCGAAGGCTGAAAGGGTGAACGAACGCGCGAGCACAAAGCCGATTTTCAGTCGGCTCACCTCGGCAATTCCGTTCGCGGATTTCATCGATCGTTTCCTTCGCTTCGGCCAGTTGCGGCTTCCAGCCTCGTCGCCAGCGTTGCTATCCTACCTGCAAAACTGTGGCCATGATGCTGGCGGAAAAGTCGCACTGATGCTCCATGAACGACATGACGACCTCAGACTGAAGCGAGCGGACCCCAACCGGTGTGGTGCACGCACCATAGCTGTGGACGCTGGCTTGCTATCAGCTGATCGCGTAGGCAGCGTTGACGCGCAGGATGTTCTCTATGAGGTCCTTTTCGCGAAAGGGCTTGTTGACCAATGGAACATCCGGAGGACGGTTTGCGATAGCGTCGGCGTCGGCGTATCCCGTTATCATCACCGCTGGCCAATTCGAGCGCAGGTTGCGCGCAAAGCGAATTACCTCGACGCCCGACACGAGAGGCATGGCGAAATCCGTGACAATGACGTCGAAGTCGTGGGGTGTCCGTTCGATAATCGCCAGTGCTTCGGCACCACCTGCAGCACAGGTGACTGCGAAGCCGCGTTGCCGAAGAGATTCTGCTGTCAGTTGCCGCAGGCTGCTGCTGTCGTCGATCAAAAGCAGGGACGGAAGCGCCTTTTCAGCCTCGCCCATCACCGGCTCCGCGTCGAACTCGGCCGCATTATCTGCCGGCAACTCTGCCGAACGAGGCAACCAAAGCTCCATCGATGTCCCGCGGCCGACGGCGCTGATAATGCGGAGTGAACCACCGGATTGCTTCATGAAGCCGTCGACGGTGCTGAGGCCCAAGCCGGTCCCCTTGCCGAGCGGTTTTGTGGTGAAAAAGGGTTCGACGACCCTTGCCAGAACATCCGGGGGGATGCCTGCGCCGGTGTCCTTGACCGTAAGGACGACGTAGTCTCCCGCTGTCAAATCTTCCGATGCTGCTGTGATCGTCCGGTTCTGTGCGTGCACTGTAATTGTTCCCCCGGAGGCCATGGCATCGCGCGCATTGAAAACCAGGTTCATCAAAGCCAGCTCCAGTTGGCCGACGTCGACATGAGCGGGCCAAACTGAGTTGTCGACCATCCATTCAAACCGGATCAAGCCTCCCAGTACCGGTGCCACCAGCCCGTTCATCGTGTCCCCCAGCGCCGCAAGACGGACCGCGGCAGGCCTCAGGTTCTGTCGCCGTGAAAAGGCGAGCATGCGCGTGACAAGCTCAGCGCCTTGTTTGGCGGAGCGGCGGGTCAATTCAACGATCTGCTTCCCCTGATTGTCGAGCGTGGCATGCCGCTCGAGCAGACCTAGCCCGCTTAGAATCGCAGCGAGCAGGTTGTTGAAGTCGTGGGCCAGCCCTCCGGTGAGTTTTCCAATCGCGTCCAGGAGCTGAGTTTTCAGGAGTTGATTTTCGAGCTCACGGCGCTCTGTTATGTCGAGCAAGGTGCCAAGGATTTCGGGACGGCGCCCGTCGGCACCTTTCGACACGACGCCCTGGTCCAGAAAGATGCGATATTTGCCGTCGGCGCACTGCCAGCGGAACTCGCATGTGTAGGAGCCTGTTGCTTTTGCCGCCAGCAATGCTTCCCGCACTTTGGGCAAATCGTCCGGGTGCACCCGGCTCAGGCCAAAACGTGGATCGGATGTCAGTCGCTCGGGAGGAAATCCCGTCAGACGTTCGACACCTTTGGTGACAAAACGAGCTGCAAAAGGCGGCTCGGCGGCCCTCGCGTGAAAGCAGACGGGCAATGATCCAAGAATGGCTTCCTGTCGCTCCTCCGCGGTGCGGAGCGATCGCTCGGCTTCAAGCTTCTGTTTTTCGGCCTGCAGGGCCTTCGCCAGCAGCGCCTGCTCGGCAATGGCATTTCGCTGGATTTCGAGCGTCTTCTCGTGAAGCTCGACAAATACGGCCACTTTGGATCGCAGCATGACCGGGTCGAATGGCTTGAACACATAGTCTACCGCGCCGGCGTCGTAACCGCGCAGCATATGAGCGTCTTCCTTGTTGATGGCCGTGAGGAAGATGAGAGGCGTTCGCTTGGACTGCTCGCGTTGGCGGATCAGCGCGGCTGTTTCATAACCGTCGAGACCCGGCATCAGAACGTCCAGCAGGATGACGGCGAAATCCTCCTTCAACAGGCAGCGCAGCGCCTCTTCACCGGATTGCACCGTGACGACCTCCGCCAGCGGAGAGAGGAGTTCGTCAATCGCCAACAGATTTCGTTCGTCATCGTCGACGGCGAGGATGCGTGCTTTGGCAGGGCTGTCGGTCGGCTGCACGATTTCCATTTTTTTCGAACGGATAGGCGACAGCTTTTGCATCGGGCACCTGTCAGTTCACGGACATGAGCAGATTTTGCGAGGTCTCGACCCTCGCTCTGGAACGACCGATCCAGACCCGGAGCAACGCCATGAGAAGGTCGAGATCGACGGGCTTTGCTATATAGTCGGACGCGCCGGCTTCCAGGCACTTCTGCCGATCGCCTTTCATTGCCTTTGCCGTCACCGATATCAGTGGAATGTGAGCTATGGCGGGCGTATTGCGGATTCTCCTCATCGTCTCGTAGCCGTCCATCTCGGGCATCATGATATCGATCAAGGCTGCGTCGACGTCGGAGTTCTCCTCCAGCAACGCTATCCCGTCTCGGCCCCGCTCGGCATGGAGAACTTCGATGTCGTAGGTCTCGAGAACGCTCGTCAGCGAGTAGATGTTTCGGATATCGTCATCGACGATCAGCACTTTTGCGCCAGCGATGTTTGACCTGTTCTCAGCTTGCCCGGGCCCTGCCCCATTGTCCTCGCGCAATCCTCCTGGGAGTGTTGCCGATATGTGGAGAGCCAACTGAGCAAAATTCTCGGCCCGCGGGACATCGATCCAAGCCGGATTGAGCGCCAGCACCTGTTCGATGGCGTCGGAGTGAGGGGCAAAGAACAGAAGCGGCGGCAGCCCGTCTGAAAGCTGGTTGGTAAGCTCATCGAGCGCCTGGGCGTTGTCCTTGGCAGACCTTCCAAGACCGAGAACCACGGCATCGTACGCGGCCAGGTCAATGTCATCTGCAGTCGCCGCGCGACCGATTGCAGTGACCGAGGTGACCCCATCCCGGATGGTTTCGACCAGCGAAAGGCGACGCTCCGGATCGGCGTCTGCGACAAGCACCCGGCGCTGGACACGAAGCTTTCTCGAATGAATATCCTGAAACACCTTCATCAGTTCGTCGGACGACACGGGCTTGGTGGAAATGCTCGATGCGCCCTTGGTGGCCAGGCCTTCGATGTCGTCCGCGCCAGAGATCACATGGATAGGAATGCCGGTGGTCTTCGGATCATGGCGCAGCAGGTCAAAGAGCACCCATCCATCGATGTCCGCCAGCCCGAGATCCAGCGTGATCGCGTCCGGAACCAGCTTGCGGGCCAAGGCCAAGGTTCCGGACCCGGCAGTCGACAGGACACCTTTCAGCCCGGCCGATCGTGCCAGGCCCAGCAGCAGGCCGCCGAAGGTCGGATCATCCTCAACGATCAAAACCACCCTGTCTTCCGCCGAAATGGCGTCGCGGTCGTCCATCAATTCCGCAGACGGCAGACCGGTGGGCGCTGCGGTCGTGGCAATCGCTTCGGTGGCCGGAAGCAATTCCGGCTGCGTCGCGGCCGTAGTCCTTGGACCGTCGATCGGAATGACGAGCGTGAAGGTCGATCCTTTGCCCGGAGTGCTTTCAACCCTGAGTTCACCGCCAAGCAGACGGGCGATCTCACGGCTGATCGAGAGCCCCAGACCGGTTCCTCCGTACTTGCGGCTGGTCGTACCGTCCGCCTGCTGGAAAGCCTCGAAAATCAGTTTCTGCTTGTCTTCCGGAATGCCGATGCCGGTGTCGGTCACCGCAATGGCCAGGGCCCTGGCGGACTGTCTGGCGCCGTTGCGGCGTGCAGTTTTCTCGAGCCGGAAATTCAGGCTGACTTGACCTCCGGACGTGAACTTGAAGGCATTTGACAGCAGGTTGAGGACGATCTGCTGCAGGCGTTTTTCGTCGGTACGCACGGTCTCGGGAAGAGCCGGGTCGACCTTTATGGCAAAGCCAAGTCCCTTGTCGGCGGCGAGCTGGCGGAACGTGCGTTCCATATGCTGGCGCAGATGCGCGACCGGCATGTCATTGATGTCGATCGAGACCGTACCCGACTCGATCTTCGACAAATCGAGGATATCGTTGATGAGACTGAGAAGGTCCGTGCCGGCCGAATTTATGGTGCGCGCAAACTCCACCTGCTTGTCGTTGAGGTTGCCTTGCTGGTTGGTGGCGAGCAGGTTGGAAAGGATCAGCAGCGAATTGAGCGGCGTTCTGAGCTCATGGCTCATGTTGGCAAGGAACTCGGACTTGTACTTTGAAGTGAGCGCAAGCTGCTCAGCCTTCTCCTCAAGCGCCCGCCGTGCCATCTCGATCTCGAGATTCTTGTTTTCGACCTGCTTCTTCTCGTTCTCCAGAAGCTGAGCCTTTTCCTGAAGCTCCTCGTTCGTGGCGTGCAGTTCCTCCTGCTTTTTAGTCAGTTCGGTCTGGCGGGCCTGCAATTCGGACGTCAGCAGCTGCGATTGCTTGAGCAGGCCCTCGGTCCGCATCGTCGCCGCTATGGTGTTGAGAACGATGCCGACGGACTCCATCAGCTGATTGAGAAACGATTGGTGCGTGTCGCGGAACTCGCCGAATGATGCGAGTTCGATGACGGCCTTGACCTCGTCTTCGAACAGAGCCGGCAGAATGATGACGTTGGCCGGCGAGGAGCTGCCCAGTCCGGAGG
>NZ_RZOF01000193.1:0-11880 GCF_003998955.1 Mesorhizobium sp. M4B.F.Ca.ET.017.02.2.1
GCACAAGGGCGTGACGGTGACGCCGGGCGAAACCAGCCTCGAGGACGTGTTCATCCAGTTCATGGCCGGCTCGAAGGACAATATGGGATGAAAAACAGGATGAGCGCCCTGTTCTCCTTCGCCAGGCTCGGCGCGCTGCTGATCAAGGAGTTCATCCAGATGCGGCGCGACCGCATCACCTTCGCCATGATGCTGGGCGTACCGCTGATGCAGCTGGTGCTGTTCGGCTATGCCATCAACAACGATCCGAAGAGCCTGCCGGCGGCGCTGGTGGCGACGAGCAGCGATCCCTACACGCGGGCCATGGTCTCGGCGCTGCAGACCACCGGCTACTACCGCTTCGACCATGTCGCGCAAAGTGCCGCCGAGGCCGAGTTCCTGATGTCGCGCGGCGACGTCGCCTTTGTCGTCACCATTCCCGCCGATTTCGCCCGCCGCGTCGAGCGCGGCGACAGTCCGCAGATCCTGATCGAGGCCGACGCCACCGACCCGGCGGTGGCGAGCGGCGCCATCTCGACGCTGGGCACGGTCGCCAACCAGGCGCTGCTTCGGGCGCGCGGCATGCAGGAGGCGGCGGCGGAAACCGCCAAGGGCCAGCTCGAAGTGGTGGTGCACCGGCGCTACAATCCCGAGGGCATCTCGCAATACAACATCGTGCCCGGCCTGCTCGGCGTCATCCTGCAGATGACGATGGTGATGATGACCTCGATCGCGCTGACGCGCGAGACCGAGCGCGGCACGATGGAGAACCTGCTCGCCATGCCCTCGAGCCCGCTCGAGATCATGATGGGCAAGGTGCTGCCCTATCTGGTGGTCGGCGCCGTGCAGGTGGTGGTGGTGCTGGCGGCGGCGAAGCTCTTGTTCACCATCCCGTTCACCGGCTCGATCTCGCTGCTGTTGACCGCCGTGCTGATCTTCGTGCTGGCGCTGGTGCTGCTCGGCTACACCATTTCGACCATTGCCCGCACGCAGATGCAGGCGCTGCAGCTGACCTTCTTCTTCTTCCTGCCCTCGATCATGCTGTCGGGCTTCATGTTCCCCTATCGCGGCATGCCGGGCTGGGCGCAGCTGTTCGGCGAGATCCTGCCGCTGACGCATTTCCTGCGCATCATCCGCGCGGTGATGCTGAAGGGCGCCGAGCTGCCGGCGGTGGCGACCGAGATCGGCTGGCTGGTGCTGTTCGTGGCGCTGTTTGCCGGCGTCGCGCTGGTGCGGTTCAGGCGCACGCTGGATTAGGCCCGGCAAGGCATGGGCTCCGCACGCTTGTCGCGGCTGTGCCGAACGCCCGAATGCGATAGAGTGGGGGTTCCTGTATCATCAGAGCTGGTCCGATGAGGGTCGTCGATACGGCAGAGGTCATCTTTCTCGTCGACAACGCGACGGACAGCCTGTCGTCGAGCCCCGGCTTCGTCGAGACCGAGTTCGCCCGCCTTCGCCGTCGCGGCATGCCATGGCTGTCCGGCAAATGCCTGTGCTGCGCCGCGCATGGGCTTTCCTGCCTGATCACCGTGCGAACGGCATCGGCCAGCCGCACGCTGCTATTCGACACCGGGCCCGAGGAATGGGTGTTCGAGCGCAACGCGGTCAGGCTCGGCGTCGATCTCGGGGAGGTTGGGGCGGTAATGCTGTCGCATGGGCACTGGGATCACGCGGGCGCAATGCCGCGCGCCCTGCAGATGATCACGATGGGCAATGGCGGGCGGCCCGTCCCGACCTACATGCATCCCGACATGTTCGCCTTGCGGGCCACCAAATCCGCCGATGGGCAGTTTCGGCCGATGGAACTGGTGCCGAGCGTGGAGGTCCTGTCCGGGAGCGGCGCCGATGTCATCGTCACCCGCGACGAGCAGTTGCTTCTTGACGAGACGTTCTATGTCAGCGGCGAGATCCCGCGCGTGACCCGCTTCGAGCGCGGCTTTCCCGGCCAGTATCGCCAGACCGCCGCAGGCAACTGGGAACTGGACGAAGTGATGCCGGACGAGCGCTATTTGGCAATCAACGTGGCCGGCAAGGGGCAAATCGTCTTCACCGCCTGCTCGCACGCCGGCCTGATCAACGTCCTGACCCACGCCCGGGCTCGGTTTCCGGAAATTCCGCTCTACGGCGTGTTCGGCGGCTTCCACCTCTCGGGGGTGACCGAGCCGATCATCCCGGAGACGGTCGAAGCGCTGGCCCAGTTCGACCTGCAGCTGATATCGCCCGGGCATTGCACGGGTTGGCGCGCCGTGAGCGCGCTCGCGGCCGCCTATAGCGAGACGGTCGCTCCATCCGTGGTCGGCAAGACGTTTTTGCTTTGACGGCTCCATCGAACGACCCAGGCGTCCAATGCCGGCAGCCCCCTAAGCCGCCGCCATGATCTCCGCATAGGTGCCGAAATCGACATTGCCGCCGGAGAGCACGACAGCAACGCATTTGCCGGCGAGATCGATCTCGCCGGACGACAGCGCGGCGAGGCCCACGCAGCCGCCGGGCTCGACCACCAGCTTCAGGAACGCCATGGCGTCGCGCATTGCCTGCGCCGTCGCCTTGTCGGACACGGCGACAGCGCCGGCGAGGTTCTTGCGGTTGATCTCGAAGGTGATGGCGCCGGGCTCGGCGGTGAGGATGGCGTCGCAGATCGAGGTGTGTCCGGGCTCGTTGGCGACCCTCTCGCCCCTGGCCAGTGAACGGCGGGTGTCGTCGAAATGTTCAGGCTCGGCGGCCCACACGGCGGTGCCGGGCGAAGCATCCTTGACGGCAACGGAGATGCCGCTCGACAGGCCGCCGCCGCCACAGGGAATGACGACCGCGTCGAGGCTAACGCCGAGAGCTCTGGCCTGGGCCATCAGCTCGAGGCCGATGGTGCCCTGGCCGACGATGATTGCCGGATCGTCGAAAGGCGGAACCAGCGCCATGCCCTTGTCCAGCCAGGGACGAACCACCGTCATGCGGTCATCGCGAAAGCGGTCGAACGGAACCACTTCGGCGCCCATCTTGCGGACATTGCCGATCTTCATCGCCGGCGCGTCGGCCGGCATGGCGATGACCGCCTTGACGCCGAACATCGCGGCGGAAGCGGCGACGCCCTGCGCGTGATTGCCCGAGGAGAAGGCGACGACGCCGCGACCGCGCTCCGCCTCGCCCAGCGACGACAGTTTGTTGTAGGCGCCGCGGAATTTGAACGAGCCGGTGCGCTGCAGCGTCTCCGGCTTGAACAGGATGCGGCCGCCGAAGCGCTTGTTGAGCTCCGGCGATTCGATCAGCGGCGTCTCGACGATCAGGCCGGAGAGGCGCGTGGCGGCGTTGCGGATATCGGCGATGCCGGGAGGGACGGTCATGGGCGTGGCCTTGAGCAAACAGACCGCCCATGGTGCACGGAAAAGGCTGCGGCGCGCCAACGAAAAAATGTGACGGTTACAAGGTTGGCGGATCATAGCTGCCGTTGGCGCCGCCCCTCACCTGCCTGCCGGCTTCCTCTCCCCGTATAGTGACGGGGAGAGGGCGCTGTCATCGCGGCTTTCGCCAATCACCAACGTTGCAAGAATGGCGCAGAGGCTACGGCCAGCCCTTTCTCCCCGTCACTATACGGGGAGAAATGCCCGGCAGGGCAATGAGGGGCGGCGCCGAGGGTGGCAAGTGGCCGCCTCTCACCCCAACAGCGTCCTTTGCCTCTTGCTGCCGCCGAGCTTGCGCCAGGCGTTGAAGCGGTGGGTGGCAGCGGCGAACGAGATCTTCATCTGCTGGGCGACCGAATAGCGCGACTTGCCGTCGTCGAACATGCGGTAGCAGCACTCGACGCCCTCTTCCGTCAGCTTGCCGTCGGGAGCCTTGTTGTGCGGATTGGCGGGATCGAATTTCTCGACCTGCTGCTCGACCAGGCCTTTCAGGCGCTGCAGGTCAGCCTCGATGCTGGCGATGAGATCGAGGACGGGTTTCGGATCAAAGGCGTGCGCATGCTCTTTCGGCGACATCCGGGAATTCCTTTCTTTCGGCTTAGGTTCGGTTAATATAGGTGAACGTTCGGCAACAATGAAGGCCTGTCCCGGATCAACAAATTTTGTTCCCGCGGACGATGCGCGATTGACCGGCAACGGGTCAAACCGTAGTTTAGAATGATTCTAATCTAGAGTGACATGCTCATGCTTTCACGTGTTTTCGGCTTCGGCCGCCGTTCCTTCGATTCGCTCTCCGAGCAGGAGATCCTGGCGCTGGCCATATCGTCGGAGGAGAATGACGGGCGCATCTACCGCGCCTATGCCGACGGGCTGGCGGAAGATTTTCCGCAATCGGCCAAGGTGTTCGAGGCTATGGCGGAAGAGGAGGACGGCCACCGCGATTCGCTGATCGAGCTCTACCGCAAGCGTTTCGGCGAGCGCATTCCGCTGATCCGGCGCGAGCATGTCAGGGGCTATTACGAGCGCAAGCCCGACTGGCTGGTCAGGCCGCTCGGCATCGAGACCGTGCGCCGGCAGGCCGAGGCGATGGAACAGCAGGCCTACCGCTTCTACGTCGAGGCCGCCAAGCGCACCACCGATGCCTCGACCCGCAAACTGCTCGACGAACTGGCGGTGGCCGAGCAGGGCCATGAGAGCTCGGCGCATCAACTGGAACAGGAGCATGTCCCGGGCGAGATCAAGATCGAGGAGGCGACGGCCGAGCAGCGGCAGTTCATCCTCACCTATGTGCAGCCGGGACTGGCCGGGCTGATGGACGGATCGGTGTCGACGCTGGCGCCGATCTTCGCCGCTGCCTTCGCCACGCACGACACATTCCAGACCTTCCTGGTCGGGCTTGCCGCCTCGATCGGCGCCGGCATCTCGATGGGCTTCACCGAGGTCGCGTCCGACGACGGCAAGCTGTCCGGCCGCGGCTCGCCGATCAAACGCGGGCTGACCGTCGGCATCATGACGACGCTCGGCGGTCTCGGCCACGCGCTGCCCTATCTCATCCCGTTCTTCTGGACGGCGACGGCGGTCGCCGCCGTGGTGGTGTTCTTCGAATTGTGGGCGATCGCCTTCGTGCAGAACCGCTACATGCAGACACCGTTCTGGCGCGCCGCCTTCCAGGTGGTGCTGGGCGGCGCGCTGGTGTTCACGGCCGGCGTGCTGATCGGGAATGCGTAGAGCGGAGCCTCTCCCTTCCCCCCTTGTGGGGGAAGGCGCTACCCATTCGCCGCCCTGCTATCCGCCGGCGCCTCGGCCCTCTCCGTCAGGCCGTAGTCGCGCACGACGTGGGCGATGCGCAGACGATAGCCGGCAAAGATTCCGCCACGGCCGGCCTGCTGCGCCTGCCGGTGCTCCTCGGTGTTGCGCCAGGCCCTCACCGCCTCCTCGTCGCGCCAGAAGGACAGCGACAGCACGCGGTTCGGATCGGCGAGGCTCTGGAAGCGCTCGATCGAGATAAAGCCGTCGATGCCGTCGAGCAGGGGCCGGAGCTCGGCGGCGATGCCGAGATAGGCCTCGCGCCGGCCCGCCGCCGGCTCGACCTCGAAGATGACGGCGATCATGCCTCTACCCCTTCCTTGACCGTGACGTCGGTCCGGAACAATTGCCGCGGCCCGTGGGGGCCCGACACCAGCTTCAGGAAGATGCGGTCCTCCTTGACGATGAACTTCTCGCGCCGGGCGAACTCGTAATTCGCCTTGCCGGCCGGATCGGTGGCAAGCCGGGCGCGGTAGGCCTCATAGGCCGCGAGATTGTCGATGTTGTAGGCGGCATAGGCCGTGGTCGCCGAACCCTCGTGCGGCGCGAAGTAGCCGATGAGGTCGGCGCCGCAGCGCGGGATGGCCTGGCCCCAGGCACGCGCATAGTCCTCGAAGGCCGCTTTGCCGAACGGATCGATCTCGTAGCGGATGAAGCAGGTGATGGTCATGGCGGTCTCCTCGTCAGGTTGGGTTTGCAGTGACGACAGTTCGAGCGCGGTCGAAACATCGCTTCCGTCGGCATGCTAGTCAGCTTCATGTCAGGAGTGGGCGCCTCAATGGTCGTCCGCTCCTTGAACTGAACCGACAATAGTGATTTCCTCGCAGGAATGCTTCGACAAGGATCGAACTATGCGTGAAGGACCAGATATCGCCCGCATCGCCAGCCTGGTCGGCGATCCGGCCCGCGCCAACATGCTCACCGCGCTGATGGGCGGCACGGCGTTGACCGCCTCCGAGCTGGCGCTGGAGGCCGGCGTGTCGCTGCCCACCGCCTCCTCGCATCTGTCGAAGCTGATGGAGGGCGGATTGCTGACGCTCGCCAGCCAGGGACGCCATCGCTATTACGGGCTCGCCGGGCCACAAGTCGCCGGCATGATCGAGGCGATCATCGGCGTCGCCGAAGCGGTCGGCCCCAAGCGTGTGCGGCCCGGCCCGCGCGACGCCGCGATGCGGGTGGCGCGGGTCTGCTACGACCATCTCGCCGGCGAGCAGGCGGTGGCGATGCTCGACCGCCTGATCGACAGGGAGGTGTTGCTGCGCGACGACAGCGAGATCAGGCTTGGCCCGGCGGCGGCCTCGCATTTTTCCGCGCTCGGCATCGATGTCGAGGCCAAGGCCAGGCGGCCGGTGTGCCGCGCCTGCCTCGACTGGAGCGTCAGGCGCTCGCACCTCGCCGGCACGCTGGGCGCCGCAATCCTCGACAAGATCATCGCCGAGAAATGGGCGCGGCGCGAAAAGGGCAGCCGCGCGGTGGTATTCTCGCCGACAGGCAGGCAAGCGTTCGAGAGGGTGTTTCTGGCCTGATTTCCCTAGCCACGCTGCAACGGCTTGCCCAGCTTGAAGAAATCCTTCCATGGATCGGCCTTCTTCAACTGCTCCAGCGTGGTGGAATCGCCGAGCGGGAAGGCGTTGGGCGCCAGCCCCTTCTCGAGTTCCGGCCAGGTCACCGGCATCGACACGGTGGCGCCCTTCTTGGCGCGCGACGAGTAAGGCGCGACCGTGGTCGAGCCGCGGCCGTTGCGCAGATAGTCGACGAAGATCCTGCCGGTGCGCGCCTTCTTCGACAGCGTCGCGGTGTAGCGGTCGGGCGAAGCCTGCTCCAGCGCGCGGGCGAAATCATGGGCGAAGTCCTTGACCTCGTCCCAATCCGCCGACGGCTTCAGCGGCACCAGCACGTGATAGCCCTTGCCGCCGGAGGTCTTGACCAGATTGGCGAGCGAAAGCTCGTCCAGCTTGCCGCGGATGTCGAGCGCCGCTTCGCGCACCGCCTTGACGTCGACGCCCTCGTCGGGATCGAGGTCGAAAATGATCTGGTCGGGCTTTTCCAGCGCATCGATCGTGCAGCCCCAGATATGCACCTCGACGACACCGTACTGGACCAGCGCGGCAATGCCGTCGAAATCCTTGATGTAGAGGATCTCCTCGCCATCGGTCGGATCCTTCATCCTGGCGATCTTGTCGCTCATGCCGGGCGAGGCGTGTTTCTGGAAGAAGCGCTGGCCGCCGATGCCGTCCGGCGCCCGCACCAGGCTGAGCGGCCGGTTGACGACGAATTGTTCCATGCGCGGCCAGACCAGCGCGTAATGGTCAAGCAGATCCTGCTTGGAGACCTTCTCGTCGGGCCATAAGAGCTTCTCCGGGTGGGAGAGCTTCACCGAGGTCTTGGCTGACGCAGCGTTTGGCGCCGCCTTCGCCTCGGCCGCGCCCTTGCCGGCGGCTTTACTGGGCTTCTCCTGCACGACTTCCTCCGCCGGCTTGTCTTCGCGCAGCCCCTGGAACGAGGCGTGACGTATTATACGGTCCGAGGTCCAGCTGCGGAACTCCACTTCGCCGACAAGATCGGGCTCGACCCAGACCAGCCCCTTGCCCTTCGGCACGGCGGCGGAGAAGGGCGACGTTTTTGCGGTGAGTCCGTCGAGTCTTTTCTTGAGGTCGGCGGCCATCTTGCCGGAAAAGCCGGTGCCGACGCGGCCGGCATAGTGCAGCTTGCCGCCCTCATAATAGCCGACCAGCAGCGAGCGCAGGCCGCGCCCGGTCTTGTCCGAGGGCAGGTAGCCGCCGATGACGAATTCCTGCCGCAGCGTGCATTTCGACTTCACCCAGCTGAGACCGCGGCCGCTGCGGTAAGGCGCGTCGGCGCGTTTGGAAACCACGCCTTCGAGACCCATGCGGCAGACATGCTGCAGCATCACCTTGCCCGGCTCGTGGAAATGGTCGCTGAAGCGCAGCGCCGAATCCTGCGGCTGCTCGCCGAGCAGTTCCGCCAGCGCCTGCTTGCGCTCGACCAGCGGCTCGCGGCGCAGGTCCTTGCCGTCGAGGCGCATCAGGTCGAAGGCGTAGTAGACGAAGCGATCGGCGCGGCGGGCGGAGAGATCGGCCTGCAGCAGGGCGAAGGACGACACGCCGCTGTCGGCCAAAACGATGATCTCGCCATCGATGATGGCATCGCGGCATTTGAGGCCGGCAAGCGCGGCGGTGACCGGACCGTCGAATTTTGAGGTCCAATCGAGGCCGGCGCGGGTCAGCAGCCTCACCTCGCTGCCGGCGATCTGCGCCTGCATGCGATAGCCGTCGAATTTCACCTCGTGCAGCCAGTCGTCGCCGGAAGGTGCATCCTTCTCCAGCGTGGCGAGCTGCGGCTCGATGAACTCCAGCCGCTTGGCAGGCCCGGCTCTTGCCTTGCCGGCTGCTGCCGGCTTGTTGGAGTGCCAGACTTTCGGCTTCGCGCCCTTGGCCGTCTTGCCCTCGCCGACCTCCTCGATCGTCAGGCCGGATTTCACCGATTTCGGCTCCTGCTTCAGGATGTCCTCGCCGGGACGCGCGGCGGCATCGTCGGACTTGATCAGCAGCCAGTTGTCGCGCTTTTCGCCGGAGCGCGGCTTCAGCCGCACGAGATGCCAGCGGCCATGCAATTTGTGGCCTTCCAGCTCGAAGCCGATATGGCCCTTCTTCATCGCTTTGGCCGGATCGCCTTCCGGAATCCATTTGCCCTCGTCCCAGACGATCACCGAGCCGCCGCCATACTCGCCCTTGGGGATGGTGCCTTCGAACGGCGCGTAGTCGATCGGGTGGTCCTCGACATGCACGGCCAGCCGCTTCTCGTGCGGATCGAGGCTCGGGCCGCGCGTCACCGCCCAGCTCCACAGCACGCCGTCATGCTCGAGGCGCAGGTCGTAGTGCAGCCTGGTCGCGGCATGCTTGTGGATGACGAAGATGCCGGCGGCTTTCTTGCCGCTCCGCGACAGCTTGCCGGCCGGCTCGGCGGTCTTCCTGAAATCGCGCTTGGCCCGATACTGCTCGAGGCTGGCCATGGCTGCGGCCTCCTATGCCGATTTGCGCCGCGGAGCGGAGGCCTTGCCGCGTCCGGCCTTTGGCTTTGGCTTCGCCTTCGACGCGGCCTTGCCCGCGCCTTCCGCGTTCAGGCTCTTCTTCAGCGCATCGAAGAGGTTGACGACATTGGACGGCTTCGGCGGCGCCTTGGCCTTCGGCGCCTTCCTGCCGGCCTTCCTGGCGCGGATCAGCTCGAGCAGGGCATCCTCGTAGCGGTCGTCGAACTTCGACGGATCGAATTTTGTCCCCTTCCGGTCGATGATGTGCTCGGCAAGGTCTATCATCTCGTCGTCGGTCTTGACCGACTTGATATCGCCAAAGACGCTGTCGGGCTGGCGCACCGTGTTGTCGTAACGAAGCGTGGTCAGCACCATGCCCTTGCCGAGCGGCTCGATCACCACCGGGCGTTCCCGCTGGTAGAGCACGATGCGGGCGAGGCCGGCCATCTTCTTGCCCGCCATGGCGTCCCGGATGACGGCAAAGGCCTCCTCCGACACCTTGTCCGCCGGCGAGACATAATAGGGCGTGTCGAGGTAGATCTGCCGGATCGAGGCCTTGTCGACGAAGCCGTCGAGGCTCATCGTATGCGAGGATTCGATCTGGACGGACTCGATCTCGTCTTCCTCGATATGGATGAACTCGCCGTCCTCGAGCTCATAGCCCTTGATCTCATCGCCTTCCTCCAGCGGCTTGCCGGTCTCGGCATCGACATAGATGCGCTTCACCGTATTTCCGGTCTTGCGGTTGAGGATGCGGAAGGAGACCTTTTCGGCGTGGGTGACGACGTTGGTCAGCTCGATGGCGCAAGTGACCAGCGACAGCTTGAGATAGCCTTTCCAGGCCGGGCGCGGCGCCATGACGAACTCCGTGAGCGGGGTGGTTCAACCGAGAACGGGCAGAGCCCGCTCCGGTTCCGGGAGACAGGCCGCTTCCAGACAGGGCCCTGACTTGGGCCACGCACGGAAATTTCGCCGAGGCGCGCGCGGTTGAAACAGAACCGCGTCCGAACGACATCGAGACGAAACATAGCAAAAGTCACATTGGGCAAAATGCCGGCAAATGGCTCTGAAAGACCCCGAATCAGCCGCATTCCGGCCACGAAGCAGGGCATTTCGGACCAGAAATTAACATCACGTTCACCGACTATTCACGCCTCGACGCTATGATGCCCGCAATTCGGACGGGACATCCGAAATCGGGACAGGGACAGGGAAATGAAGTTCTGGAACCACATTGCCGGCTATGCCGCCGCCATCCGCGAATTCGTCGCGCCGACCTATCGGCCTGAGCGCTATTACATGCGCGGCCCAGGCCCGGCCTGCGCCCGCCGCGGCAACTCGCTCGGCATCAGCGCGCACTGATCATGACGCTGGAGAGCCGTCATGACAGCCGGATCTGCAAACCGGCCGACAGCCATCGCGCAACCACCTATCGCGCCGAGCGCCCCGCGCTGGCCGATCGGCGGCGTGCGACAACGCCACCGCTTTGACGCCGCCGCCGGCTGGCTTAGTGTCTGACGACACCAGCAGCCGGGGCCGACATGATTGACCTGCCCGAACCGAAGCGTCCCCTTCCTCCGCCGCAAGCTTACGATGCAACCCAGCCGCTGATCGTCTTCGACGGCGTCTGCGTGTTCTGCTCGGGTTTCGTGCGGACGGTGGTGCGGTTCGACCGCCGGAAGCGCTTCCGCTTCGCCACGGCGCAGTCGCCGTTGGGCGAAGCGCTGTTTCGCACCCACGGACTGGCGACCGACAGCTACGATACCAGCCTGACCCTGATCGACGGAAAGGCCTTCACCCAACTGGACGGCTTCATCGCCGTGATGGCCGAGCTTGGCTGGCCATGGCGCGCGGCGAAGGTTTTGCTCGCCCTGCCGCGGCCGCTGCGCGACTGGCTCTACGACCGCATCGCCAAGAATCGCTACGCCCTGTTCGGCAGGACGGACAGCTGCGAGATCCCGTCGGCGGAACTGCGGGAGCGGCTGATCGGCTAGAATCCCGCCAGGGCTGGAGCGGCCCGGCCGGCGGCGAGATTCGGCCTCCGACAATCCTCGCAGATTCACGGATCATCGCCGCCAGCTTGCGCGAGGCGCCGCGCGGGTCGAAAGATTTTCGCAGCACCTGTCGAAATCCGCCTGGCCCAGGCGACATTGGTCAGGCCGGCGATGACGCGGCCTTCGAGAAAACGGGAGAAGACCATGCGATACATGCTTTTAATCTACGCAAACGAAGCCGCGATGGCGACCGCGCCGAGCGAGAAGACCTACCAGATCAGCGCCGCCTATGGCGCCTATACCGAGGCTTTGAAGAAATCCGGCGCCTGGCTCGCCGGCGACCGGCTGCGGCCGACGCAATCCGCAACGGCGGTGCGCACGGCCGACGGCAAGACCAATGTGCTCGACGGCCCCTATGCCGACACCAAGGAGCAGCTCGCCGGCTTCTACATGATCGAGGCCGAGGACGCCGATGCGGCCATCGCCTGGGCGGCGCGCTGCCCGGGCGCCAGCGCCGGCACGATCGAGGTGCGGCCGATCTGGGAAATGAGCGACTATCCCTCCGCGAATTGACCCAGTGATGGACAATCGCCCGGAGATCGCGCGGGCGGCGGCGGAAGCGGCCGCCCGGCAAAGCTACGGCAAGCTGGTCGCC
>NZ_RZOF01000194.1:0-11820 GCF_003998955.1 Mesorhizobium sp. M4B.F.Ca.ET.017.02.2.1
GGCCCCAGCTCATCCACGGTTTAGGCTACCTGAGGGGTGACGGGCTCTCGACCGCCGCCACGGATCAGGCAAGCACCTGGTCCGTGGCACCCCTCAACAATGCACGATTCCAGACACACAAGGGGTGCGCGACGGGGCGCCACGCCTCTGTCAGCGAGCGATTTCAATAGATTAGCGCTCGGCTCCACATCCGACGGCGTCAAGCTGGAACACCCCTCATCGGACCGAGCTTCGCTCGGCCACCTTCTCCCGCAGGGGGAGAAGGAGAGGGCGCGCTGCCTCGTAGGCCATCGCCTCGATGTTATCGCGCCTCGCGTCTTTCGCGCTCGCGTATCTCAGCCGTCTGGGCGAGCACCCAGTCGCGGAACACCTTGATCTTGGGTGCATTGCGGCGGCTTTCCAGGTGCACCAGCCAATAGCCGTCGCCATCGGATCCAAGCACTTCAAAAGGCTGGATCAACTGTCCCTTGGCCAGCAGGGCGCTATAGATGTTGCGGGTGAGGATCGCGGCGCCCTGGTCGGTCAGCGCCGCCATTGCATCGTAAGCCTGCGACCCCAGCGTCGGACCCGCGATGACGCGATCGGGCTCGAAGGGCACGCCGGCCGCCTCGAACCATATCTTCCACCAGGGATCGTCGGCGCAGCATAGCGCCACCTTGTAGAGATCCTCGGGACGGTGGATGCCGCCCACGCTCTCGGCCAGTCTCGGGCTGAGCATCGGCGTATAGTCAGCCTTGAACAGATAGTGCGCCGTCAGGCCGGGCCATTTTCCGGTGCCGGTGCGGATCCCGACGTCCATGTCCTCGCGCGTGAAATCGACCAGACGCGGCGATGTGTTCACCTTCACGGCGAGATCGGGATGCATCAGCTGGAATGTTCCAAGCCATACGGCCAGCCAGTTCGTTGCGAAGGTCTCCATGGTCGTCACCGACAGCACGCCGGTCGCGCCGCCCTTGGTCGCGACCCACGCATCGGCCAGGGCCGAGAACGCGCCTGATGCGTGCGGCGCCAACTGCTGTCCGGCCTCGGTCAGGGCGATCTGTCTTGTTTTCCTTATGAAAAGCGGCGTTCCCGCGCGTTCTTCCAGCACCTTGATCTGATAGCTGGCCGCCGACTGGGTCATGCCGAGTTCTTCGGCCGCCTTGGTGAAACTGCCCAGCCGCGCCGCAGCCTCAAACACTCGGATGGCGCCTAGCGGCGGCAGCTCCCAACTCATGACGCATCAATCCTCCTGATGCATGCTACGCGAGGTTCGATTGGAATCCAAGGCCGGAAAACGGCATGCTCTGGTCATCGAACTCGAACCCGAAAGGACACGGCAATGACCACCACCCTTTACAACACGCTTCGTCGTCCGGTTCTCGACCTCTTCATCGCGCCGTTCAGGCCACGCACGCGCGGCCTGCTTGACCGCCGTTCGCTATCGGACCATTTCCTGCGCGACATCGGCATGCTCGACGGACGCGTGCCTCCCGGCACCCTTCGCTGAGGCAAATCCGGCGCCTTGACCGACGCGAGGGAGGGAAAGATGGATGCATTATCGCAGGCTCTTGCGAAGAGCCGTCAAACGATCAGCGCCTATGAGGACTATGCGGAACGTTACGATGCCATCGTGCGGCATTTTCCCAACGAGAGAGAACAGGCATCCCTGAAGCGGCTTGTGGCGATCGCCGGCACAGCCGGCCAGATTCTGGAAGTCGGATCGGGAGCGGGATACGACGCGGACTTTCTGGAGGGCCTGGGCGTCAAGGTTCGGCGCACCGACGCGACAAAGCGGTTTCTCGAGCTGCAGGCTGCGCGCGGCAAGCACGGCGAGCTTCTCGATCTCCTCACCGACGATCTCGGCGGCCCCTACGATGCCGTGCTTGCGCTCGCCGTCCTGATCCATGTGCCCCGCGACCAGATCGAACAGGTGCTCGCCAAGATAGCCGGATCGCTGCGGCCAGGCGGCGCCTTCCTGGTGTCGATGCGCAATGGCGACGGCGAGACGGATGGCAACTATCACACCGTCCTGTGGCGCCGGGACGACTTCGCGGCCCGTATCGAAAGCGCCGGGCTGGTGCTGCTTCGGGACGATTTCAACGAGGGCCGCAATCGCGAGGAATGGAACACGTTCCTGGCTGTCAGGCCGGCATGACGCGACGCTTTTCCCTTCTCCCCTTGTGGGAGAAGGTGGCCGCGAAGCGGCCGGATGAGGGGTGCTCCAGCTGACGCGAACCTGAGCCAAACCTTGATGGTGATGTGATCGATCGTTCCCGGGCTCACGATTGTCTAAAAGAAAATCGGCCCGATCTTGCGACCGGGCCGATCCGTTTCAGATGCTTAAATCGCCTCAGCTGCACCCGCTCGTCGAACCGCAGGTGTCGCACTTCTCGCAGGTGCCGTTCCGCACCATGGTGAAGTTGTGGCACTCCGAGCATTCGTTGCCGGTGTAGCCCTGCAGCAGCGACTGCTGGCGCCGTGTCGCGGCGAGCTTCTTGGCGTCGGCGGCTTCCTGCGCGGCGGCGTCGGTGAACAGCGCCTCTGTGCTGGAAGCCTCGGCTTCTTCTTCGACGATGTCCTCGGCCAGTTCCCTGGCGCGCTCCTCATAGTCGCGCTTGTAGGCGATGGCCTCGTCGCTCGCCGGCTTCAGCGTCAAGACGTTGGAGCCGGAGAAGGCGGTCGGAGCGGCGCGGGCAGGGGCCGTCGCCGGCGCCGAGCCGCTAAAGCCCTTGGGATCGCCGCCGGCGCCCGAGACCAGCTTGACCGGCGAAACGCCGCGAGTCAGGCCCTTCGAGAACGGCGTCGCCTTGCCTTCGGTGATGCCGCGGCCGAGCGCCGTCTTGTCGAAGTCCGACTGGTCGACATGGGCGAGGTCGTGGCGGGCGAGGTAGGAGACCGCGAGCTCGCGGAACACGTAGTCGAGGATCGACGTCGCGTTCTTGATCGCGTCGTTGCCCTGCACCATGCCGGCCGGCTCGAACTTGGTGAAGGTGAAGGCCTCGACATATTCATCGAGCGGCACGCCGTATTGCAGGCCGAGCGAGATGGCGATGGCGAAGTTGTTCATCATCGCGCGGAAGGCGGCACCCTCCTTGTGCATGTCGATGAAGATCTCGCCGAGGCGGCCATCGTCGAACTCGCCGGTGCGGAGATACACCTTGTGGCCGCCGACGACTGCCTTCTGCGTGTAGCCCTTGCGGCGGTTCGGCAGCTTTTCGCGGTCGCGGTAGAGCCGCTCCACCACGCGCTCGACGATCTTCTCCGTCACCTGCACGGCGCGCTGCGCTGCGGGCGCCGCGATCAGCTGCTCGACCAGCTCGTCCTCATCCTCCTCGCCATCGGCGAGCAGCGAGGCATTGAGCGGCTGCGACAGCTTCGAGCCGTCGCGATAAAGCGCGTTGGCCTTCAACGCCAGCTTCCACGACAGCATGTAGGCGTTCTTGGCGTCCTCCACCGTCGCTTCGTTCGGCATGTTGATGGTCTTGGAGATGGCGCCGGAGATGAAGGGCTGCGCCGCCGCCATCATCAGGATGTGGCTGTTGATCGACAGCGAGCGCTTGCCGATCTTGCCGCACGGGCTGGCGCAGTCGAACACGGCGAGGTGTTCGGCCTTGAGGAACGGCGCGCCTTCCAGCGTCATCGCACCGCAGACATGGATGTTGGCGGCCTCGATGTCCTTCTTCGAGAAGCCAAGCGCCGGCAGCATCTCGAACGAGAAATCGCCGAGCTGCTCGTCGGTGAAGCCGAGCGTCTCCTTCACCCAGTCGGCGCCCAGCGTCCACTGGTTGAAGACGAACTTGATGTCGAAGGCCGACTTCAGCGCCGCGTTCAGCGCCGCGATCTTGTCGTCGGAAAAGCCCTTGGCCTTCAGCGAGCCGGGATTGATGCCGGGCGCCTGGTTGAGGTTGCCGTGGCCGACCGCATAGGCCTCGATCTCGGCGATCTGGCTTTCGGAATAGCCCAGCGTGCGCAGCGCTTCCGGCACGGCGCGGTTGATGATCTTGAAGTAGCCGCCGCCGGCGAGCTTCTTGAACTTGACCAGCGCGAAGTCGGGCTCGATGCCGGTGGTGTCGCAATCCATGACCAGGCCGATCGTGCCGGTCGGCGCGATCACGGTTGCCTGCGCATTGCGGTAGCCGTGCTCCTCGCCGAGCTCGATGGCGCGGTCCCAGGCCGCCTTGGCATGCTCAGCGAGCGCCTGCTGCTTCAGATCGGACGCGACCAGCGGCACCGGGTTGACGGCGAGCTTCTCGTAGCCGTCCTTGTCGCCATAGGCGGCGCGGCGGTGGTTGCGCATGACGCGCAGCATGTTCTGGGCGTTGCGGTCATAGTCCGGGAAGGCGCCGAGCTCGGCGGCCATCTCGGCCGAAGTGGCGTAAGCCGTGCCGGTCATGATCGCGGTGAGCGCGGCGCAGATGGCGCGACCCTCGTCGGAATCGTACGGAATGCCCGAGGTCATCAGCAGGCCGCCGATATTGGCGTAGCCGAGGCCGAGCGTGCGGTATTCGTAGGAGAGCTTGGCGATCTCCTTCGACGGGAACTGCGCCATCATCACCGAGATCTCGAGCACGATGGTCCACAGCCGCACCGTGTGCTCGTAAGTGGCGATGTCGATCGTGCCGTCGGCATTGCGATAGGGCAGCAGGTTGATCGAGGCGAGGTTGCAGGCCGTGTCGTCGAGGAACATGTATTCCGAGCACGGGTTGGAAGCCCGGATCGCACCGGCCGAGGCGCAGGTGTGCCAGTCGTTCATCGTCGTGTTGAAGTGCAGGCCCGGATCGGCCGACGCCCAGGCGGCGTAGCCGATCTTTTCCCACAGGTCGCGCGCCTTCAGCGTCTTCAGCGCCTTGCCGTCCTTGCGGGCGGTGAGCTGCCAGTCGCCATCGGCCTCGACTGCGCGCAGGAAATTGTCCTTCAGCGACACCGAGTTGTTGGAGTTCTGACCGGAGACCGTGAGGTAGGCATCCGAATCCCAGTCGGTGTCGTAGGTCTTGAACAACATCGAGGTGTAGCCCTGGCGGGCGAACTGGATGACCCGGTAGATATAGTTCTCCGGCACCGCGTCCTTCTTGGCCGCCTTGATCTCGCGCTTCAGCGCGGTGTTGATCGCCGGGTCGAAGCAGTCGTCGTCATGGCCTTCGCAATTGACGCAGGCCTTCATGATCGCTTCGAGGTGCTTCTTGACGATCTTCGAGCCGGTCACCAGCGAGGCGACCTTCTGCTCTTCATTGACCTTCCAGTCGATGAATTCCTCGATATCGGGATGGTCGACGTCGACGATGACCATCTTGGCGGCGCGGCGCGTCGTGCCGCCCGACTTGATGGCGCCCGCCGCGCGATCGCCGATCTTGAGGAAGCTCATCAGGCCGGAGGAGCGGCCGCCGCCGGACAGCTTTTCGCCTTCGCCGCGCAGCAGCGAGAAGTTGGAGCCGGTGCCTGAGCCATATTTGAACAGGCGCGCCTCGCGCACCCACAGGTCCATGATGCCGCCTTCGTTGACGAGGTCGTCCTGCACGCCCTGGATGAAGCAGGCATGCGGCTGCGGGTGCTCGTAGGAGGACTTCGACTTGGTCAGCTTGCCGGTGAAGGGGTCGACATAGAAGTGGCCCTGGCTTGGGCCGTCGATGCCATAGGCCCAGTGCAGGCCGGTGTTGAACCATTGCGGCGAGTTCGGCGCGACGCGCTGCGTGGCCAGCATATAGGCAAGCTCGTCGCGGAAGGCGCGCGCGTCTTCCTCGGACTTGAAGTAGCCGCCCTTCCAGCCCCAGTAGGTCCAGGTGCCGGCGAGGCGGTCGAAGACCTGGCGGGCATCGATCTCGGAGCCATAGCGCTCGGCCTCGGGGAGCTTGGCGAGTTCGGCCTCGTCGGGGACCGAGCGCCACAGGAAGGAGGGGACGTCGTTCTCCTCGACCTTCTTCAGGCGAGCGGGAACGCCGGCCTTGCGGAAATACTTCTGCGCCAGGATGTCGGCGGCGACTTGGCTGAACTGCGCCGGCACGTCGATATTGTCCAGGCGAAACACCACCGAGCCATCCGGATTCTTAATCTCGGAAAGCGCCTTGCGGAATTCGATCTCCGCGTAGGCGGATTGTCCTGGCTTGGTGAAACGACGCTCGATGCGCATTGGTCCGGTCCTTTGTGTCTATATATAGCGCTTTTCCCCAGGGATTCATGCCCCGAAAGCGAAACGCGCGGTCCGCCGTTTGCCGGGCATCTTGACGACGCCGGCATCTCCTTCGCAGTCGTCGCACGGCGCGTTGGCCAACTTCTTGCGAAGTGCCTCTCCAACTCGCCGACGAACCTGCGGGTCCCTCAAAACTTTGAAACTTTTTCGCGATTCCCCCGATCGAGGGTTTCACACTATCTAGGGTCGAACCTGCCTGCAAACACTAAATATAGTGTTAACAGATCATTTTTTCCAGTCCGACAATTCTCCCTTTTCGCCACCCAAGCCCCACCCAATCCCAACGCTTCCGCCGGCCTCGTGAACGGGCGGAAATGTGGGCAAAACGCACAAAATCCGGGAAAAAAGACCGGCCTCTGAACTCTCCGGTCGCGCTCTCAACAGGAACGCATGGCCTATAAAAGGCGACTCGTTTTGCGCCGTCAAGGATTCGTTTACGTAGCTTTTGTGACCCCAATATCTTGTGTGTCACAGATGTGGATAACGGGGACAGAAAGGGCCTGCGCAACTCCCGGTTCTGCGGCCGTCGGCAACGACTCGAGGCCAAGGGGACCATGCCGGACGACCGGCTTTTCATTTTAGCTGGCTTGCACTATGTCTTGCCCCTCGCGCGGGGGCGCGTCTTGTCAACCGGAAAAGCATCCGCTACGCCCCGCTCATGACAGTTACCGTCCGTTTCGCCCCGTCGCCGACCGGCCGCATCCATATCGGCAATGCGCGCACCGCTCTGTTCAACTGGCTGTTCGCCGCGAACAACAAGGGCCGCTTCATCCAGCGTTTCGACGACACCGATATCGCCCGTTCCAAGCAGGAATTCGCCGATTCCATCCTCTACGACCTGCACTGGCTTGGCATCTTCCCGGACGCCACCGAATACCAGTCGCGGCGCGTCGAGATCTATGACGCCGCAGTCGAACGGCTGAAGGAGGCGCGCGTCCTCTACGCCTGCTACGAGACGCCGGAGGAACTCGATCTGCGCCGCAAGGTGCGCCGCACGCGCGGCCTGCCGCCGGTCTACGGCCGCGAGGCGCTGACGCTGACGCCGGAGCAGGTGGCCGAATACCAGTCGGACGGCCGCCGCCCGCACTGGCGCTTCCTGCTGCCGAACTTCACCAGCGATCCGCTGCAGCCCGAGCGCACCGAGATCCACTGGAACGACCTGGTGCGCGGCGAGGAGACCGTCGATCTCGCCTCGCTGTCCGATCCCGTGCTGGTGCGCGAGGACGGCACCTATCTCTACACGCTGCCGTCGGTGGTCGACGACATCGAGATGGGCGTCAGCCACGTCATCCGCGGCGACGACCATGTCACCAACACCGGCGTGCAGATCGTGCTGTTCCAGGCGCTCGGCGCCGAGCCGCCGGTCTTCGGCCACCATAATCTCTTGACCACGGTCTCGGGCGAGGGCCTGTCGAAGCGCACCGGCGCGCTGTCGATCGAAAGCCTGCGCGAGAACGGTATCGAGCCGATGGCGGTCGCCTCGCTGGCGGTGCTCGTCGGCACGTCGGAGAACGTCGCGGCGGCGCACGATCTTGCCGACCTCGCCGGCCATTTCGATCCGGCCGCGACCTCGAAATCGGCGGCCAAGTTCGATCCGGACGAGTTGTTCGTGCTCAACCGCACGCTGATGCACCATATGCCGTTTGCCGAGGCGCGCGACCGGCTGATCGTGCTGGGTGTTTCAGGCGACAAGGCGGAGCCGTTCTGGATGGCCGTGCGCGGCAACCTCGACAGGCTGGCCGACGCGGTTGCCTGGTGGCGTATCGTCGATCAGGGGCCGCAGGAGCCGGCGGAGTTTTCCGGCGAGGACCGCGACTTCCTGCACCAGGCGTTCGACCTGTTGCCGGATGAGCCGTGGAACGGCACCGTCTGGAAGGATTGGACCGGCAAGATTCGCGAAGCAACCGGCCGCAAGGGCAAGGCGCTGTTCATGCCGCTCCGACTGGCTCTTACTGGACAGCCTTCCGGGCCGGAGCTTGCAGATCTATTGCCCCTGCTGGGTCGGGAAGGAACGATGGCCCGACGACCCTGACCTTGCGCTGCTCCGGCGGCAGCGCCGACACCGGCGATGTCGCCGGCTTCTCGGCCAGGCGTTTGATGGCGTCGCGGTCGAGCCCGCCTTCGGCATTGGCCAGCGTCTCCGGATCGGCGCCCGGATCCGGCTTGGTACCGGGCATGGGAACGAAGGGCGCCGTGGCTGCCTCGGGATCGGACTGCCCGGGGTTCGGCGGATTGCCGGCGATGATCTCGAAATTCTGCGCTTGCGCGTTGCAGCCGCAGGCCGGCGGCCGCGCCATGTTGCTCTGCTTGTAGAGATAGGCGCTCGGTAGTTCGCTGTACGGCCTGCCAGTCACCGACGAGGTCATCGCGCCAGCATCGTCGTCCATGCCACGCGTGTAGAACACCTGCATCTCGGTGCCCGGGCAGCTCGATTCGCAATTCTTCTGATCGCGCTCGAAATCGCCATAGGAAGCGGCGTTCGACATCGGGAAGAAATAGCCGTCGCAGGTGCGCACGCATACGGTGCGGAATTCACCGTTCAGCCGCGGCAGGTCCATGCCGTCTGGCTGGTTGATCACGCGGCGGATGTTGCGCTCGCTCGGATCGTCCGGCGGCACGTCAGGCGCATCGGGCGTGTCGAGCGCTTCGAGCTCGCGGTTGCCGCCGCCAAAGAGCTGCTCGAACAGATTGCCGCCGCCGCCATTGTCGTGCGCGGCCTCCTCGATCGGAGCGCGCCTCGGCGCGATCTCGTCGTCGCGGCAGCCATTGGCATCGAGCGCCGCGAGGATACGGCTTCGGTCGCGGCGGGTGCCGCCGCCTGAAAGACGCTCGCGCTTCGCCAGCAGGGCATCGAGATTGGCGTTCATGCGATCGATGTTCGCGTTGATCGCGGCGCATTTGTTGACGTTGCGCGAAAACAGCGAAAAGCCGCAGCCGGCATCGCTCGCCCGGTTGCGCGCCTTCGCCATCTGTTCGCGCTGGCGCGCGATGGCGTCGTCATATTTGCGGATTATCGCCGGTCCGCCACCGCCGCCGCGACTGGCATCCAGCTCCGCTTCGAGCTGGCGGCACATGCGCGAGGCGGCCTGCGGCTCGGTCACCGCGACAGCCGACGTCGCCAGCGCCGCGAGCAGCGCCGCAAGGTGGGTCAGCTTCAACCCCGCGCCCTTCATTCGCCTGAAACCCCGATTGCCAGCCTGTCGCATAGACTAGCGTGTCCGCGGTTAAACCTGTCTTTACTTTGCAGCCGAAAGCACTTGAGTCTGCAACCCGCAGTCTACCGCAATATCCGGCCTCAGCCCAGATTGACGACCGCCTGCGCCTTGTGCGCCGCCTCGACCACCGCCAGTGCCGTCATGTTGACGACGCCGCGCGAGGTCACCGAGGGCGTCAGGATGTGCGCAGGCTTGTCGGTACCGAGCAGGATCGGCCCGACATGCAGGGCATCCATCATGGCGCGCAGCGCCGTCAGCGTGATGTTGGCCGAATCGAGGTTCGGGAACACCAGAAGATTGGCTTCGCCCTTCAGCCGCGAATGCGGATAGACGCGCTGGCGCAGGTGCTCCGACAGCGCCGAGTCGGCATGCATTTCGCCGTCGCACTGCAATTCGGGCGCGATGCGGGCAAGGATCGCCGCCGCCTGGCGCATCTTCAGCGCGCTCGGGGAATCGCGCGAGCCGAAGTCGGAATGCGACAGCAGCGCTGCCTTCGGCTCGATACCGAAACGCTGGATCTCCTCCGCCGCCAGCACCGTCATCTCGGCGATCTCCTCGGCCGTAGGATCGACCGAGACATGGGTGTCGGTGAGGAAGATGATGCCGCGCTGCGAGATCAGCATGGAGAGGGTCGAGAGATCGCGGTCCTTGATGCCGGCACGCGGGCCGATGATCAGCGTGACGTTGCGCAAATGCCGCTCGAAACGGCCCTCGAGGCCGCAGACCATGGCGTCGGCATCGCCGCGCTTCAGTGCCAGTGCGGCGATCACCGTGTTGTCGGTGCGCACCATGGTGCGCGCCGCTTCCGTCGTCACGCCGCGCCGCCCGGCAAGCTCGATCAGCAGGTCGACATAGTGGCGGTAGCGCGGATCCTCCTCCGGGTTGATCAGGCCGAAATCGACGCCCGGCTTGATGCGCAGCCCATAGCGCTTCAGCCTGACCTCGATGACATGCGGGCGGCCGATCAGGATCGGTTCGGCGATGCCTTCCTCCAGCACCACTTGCGCGGCGCGCAGCACACGCTCGTCCTCGCCGTCGGCATAGATGACGCGCTTGGCACTCGACGCCTTGGCCGTCGAGAACACCGGCTTCATCACCAGGCCGGAGCGGAACACGAAGCGGTTCAGCTTGTCGATATAGGCGGCGAAGTCGGCGATCGGCCTGGTGGCCACGCCGGTGTCGCAGGCGGCCTTGGCGACGGCCGGCGCGATGCGCAGGATGAGGCGCGGGTCGAAGGGCGAGGGGATCAGGAAATCGGGCCCGAAGATCGGCGTCTCGCCGGAATAGGCGCGCGCCGCGACATCCGAGGGCTCTTCGCGGGCAAGGGCGGCTATCGCCCTGACCGCTGCCATCTTCATCTCCTCATTGATGGCGCTGGCGCCGCAGTCAAGCGCGCCACGGAAGATGTAAGGAAAGCACAGTACGTTGTTGACCTGATTGGGGAAATCGGAACGGCCGGTGCAGATCATCGCATCCGGTCTCGCGGCCCGCGCAGCCTCCGGCATGATCTCTGGATTGGGATTGGCCAGCGCCAGGATCAGCGGCTTCGGCGCCATGTGCTGCAGCAGTTCAGGCTTCAGAACGCCGGCGGCGGACAGGCCGAGGAAGACGTCGGCGCCGGGAATGACGTCGGCCAGGGTGCGCGCGTCGGTGTCCTTCACATAAGGGTCTTTCCAGCGGTCCATCTCGTCCGTGCGGCCCTTGTAGGCGACGCCGAACCTGTCTGTGACCCAGATGTTCTCGACCTTGGCGCCGAGCGAGACCAGCAAATTGAGGCAGGCAAGCGCCGCCGCGCCGGCGCCCGAGGTGACGATCTTGATGTCGGAAATCGTCTTGCCGGCGAACTCCAGACCGTTGAGCACCGCGGCCGCGACGATGATCGCCGTGCCATGCTGGTCGTCGTGGAACACCGGAATGCCCATCCGGGCCTTCAACTGCTCCTCAACCTCGAAGCATTCCGGCGCCTTGATGTCCTCGAGGTTGATGCCGCCGAAGGTCGGCTCCAGGGCCGCGACCGTCTCGACCATGCGCTCGATCTCCGGCGCATCGATTTCGATGTCGAAGACGTCGATGCCGGCGAACTTCTTGAACAGCACCGCCTTGCCTTCCATGACCGGCTTCGAGGCCAGCGGGCCGATATTGCCGAGGCCGAGCACCGCCGAGCCGTTGGAGACGACGCCGACCAGGTTGGCGCGCGCCGTATAATCGGCGGCGGTTGCCGGATCGTCGCGGATCTCGAGGCAAGGGGCGGCGACCCCCGGCGAATAGGCGAGCGCCAGGTCGCGCTGGTTGCCGAGCGGCTTGGTCGCCTGGATTTCCAGCTTTCCGGGAATGGGATGCTTGTGGAAGTAGAGCGCGGCCTCGTCGAGGTCCGACCGGGCCGGTTTCTTGTTCTCGCTGTCCATGCCGGCCTCCTTGCGCTCCTGCTTCGCTGCCTTT
>NZ_RZOF01000195.1:0-11812 GCF_003998955.1 Mesorhizobium sp. M4B.F.Ca.ET.017.02.2.1
CATCCAGCCAGCCGGCGCGCAATTCGTCGGTGAGCGGCTCACCGCTTGCCATGCGCGCCACGTTCTCGGGCGGATGCAGCCTGTCGCCCTCGACGAATGCCGCACCCAGCGCCGCCGCCAGCGACTCGCCGACTGCGGACTTGCCACAGCCGGCCACCCCCATCGCCACGATGGCCAGTGGCGGTCGGGCGTCGCTCGTCCGTGCCTCGCTCGGCAGCGGTCCAGCTTTTTCGGTCACGGTCAGCGGCTCGCCGGCGCCCGGCCGTAGAGCAGGAGCATGACGACGATGACCACGCCGTAGACGATCTGCCGCCCTGCCTCCGGCATCTGCATGACCGAGAGGATGGACTGCAGAAGCGTGATCAGGATGACGCCTGCGACGGTGCCCAGATAGGAACCGCGTCCGCCAAGGATCGAGGTGCCGCCGAGCACAACAGCAGCGATCGACGGCAACAGATAGGCATCGCCCATCGACTGCGCCGCCTTCGAAGCGTAACCGGCCAAAAGCACGCCGCCAAAGGCCGAGAGTCCGCCAGAAACCGCGAAGGCGACCATCACCACGCGGCGTGTGTCGATGCCCGAAAGATAGGCGGCGCGCTCCCGGTTACCGATGCCGTAGACGGCGCGGCCGAATCCGGTGCGGGTCAGCAGGAAGACCATGGCCGCTCCGATCAGCGCCCAGATGATGACGGCGTTGGGCACCGCCGGAATGGCAAAGCCGGTCGCCAGATAGCGCATCGCCGGCGTTGCCGAATCCTGCGGCGAGAAGCCTCCCGTGTAGACCACCATCAGCCCTTGCGCGACGGCATTGGTGGCCAGCGTGATGATCATCGAGGGGATGCGCAGGTACGCGACGCCGATGCCGTTGACGACGCCGATCGCGATGCCGCAGACAATGCCGAACGGGATGGCGAGCACCGACCCGAGCGGCCCGTAAGCCGCGGCCGCGCACGCCATCATGGCGCCGACCGCCACCGACCATGGCACCGACAGGTCGATCTGGCCGAGCAGGATGACCAGCATCATGCCGGTGGCGATGACGCCGAGGAACGATGCCACCTTGAGCTGCTGCAGCAGATATTCCGGCGACAGGAAGCTGCGCGAATAGAGGCTGCCGACAAGCAGGAGCAGCACGATGCAGGCGAAGGCGGTGACGACGGCCGGATCGGCGCGGCGAAGGAATTTCGGCATGCGCCCGGCAATGCCGCCGATGAGGGTCGTATCGCTCACAGGAACCACTCCAGCCGGTTGCGGACCCTGAACAGGGCGAAGGCGCCGAGGCTGACCGCGATCAGCAGGATAACGCCCTGGAACAGCGGCTGCCAGAGCGGGTCGAGGTCGAAGACGAAGAGCAGGTCGCCGATGGTGCGGAAGGCCAGCGCGCCGAAGATCGCGCCGAGCGCGCTGCCCTTGCCGCCGAACAGCGAGACGCCGCCGAGCACCACGGCGGCGATCGAAAACAGCGTGTAGGCGTTGCCGCTGGCATAGGCGGCGTCGCCCGTATAGGTGAAGAAGGTCAGGAACAGCCCGCCGATCGCGGCCAGCAGCCCGGCAAGCGTGTAGGCGACGAATTTTCCGCGCCGGATCGGCACGCCCGACATGTAGGCGGCGGTTTCCGAGGAGCCGGCGGCGTAGGCCGCGCGGCCAAGCTCCGAGCGGCTGAACGGCACCCACACGATCAGCACAACGACCGCCAGCGCGACCAGGCTCGCCGGGACCAGGCCGAACAGCCGCCCGGTGAGGGCGTCGGCAAGATCCTCATTGACCGAACCGCCGGGAAACGGCCGCAGCAGCAGCGCGAGGCCGAAATAGACGGCACCGGTGGCGATGGTGGCGACGATCGGCTGCAGCCGTCCATAGATGACGATGGCGCCGTTGATGGCGCCGCAGACGAGCCCGGTGCCGAGCACGGCGATGACGCCGAAGGCGGTCTCGAGGCCGGTGCCGATCACCAGCCAGGAAGCCAGGCAATTGGTCAGCGTGAAGATCATGCCGACCGAAAGGTCGATGCCGGCGGTGATCACCACCAGTGTCTGCGCCATGGCGACGAAGGCAAGCAGCACGCCTTTGTTGGCGGCCGTCTGCACGACATTGGCGGTAAAGCCGGCCGGATGGTTCGCGCTGTAGATCGCGAACATGGCGACGAAGATACCGAGTGCGAGCAACGTTCCGCGTTGCTCGGCCAGCCAGTAACGCCAATCCTTCACGCTACGATCCCCTTCATGCGCCCTCTCCCTGCAGCGGACCGGCGCCCTCGCCGTGGATGTTGAGCGCGCTGGCGATCAGCGCATGCTCGGTGATCTCGGCACCGACCAGCTCGCGCTTGACCGCCCCGTCATAGAGCACCAGCACCCGGTCGCAGCAGCCGATCAGTTCGTCATAGTCGGTCGAATAGAACAGGATCGCGGCCCCGGCGTCGGCGAGCTTGCGCATCAGTTGGTAGAGTTCCTGCTTGGTGCCGACATCGATGCCGCGTGTCGGGTCGTTGAGCAAGACGATGCGCGGCTGCCGCATCAGCCATTTGGCGATGACGACCTTCTGCTGGTTGCCGCCCGACAGCGCGCCGACCGGAATGTCGAGGCCGGCGGTCTTGATCGCGAGCAGCTCCACCATGTCGTCGATCAGCCGCTGCTCGGTCGCGCGGTCGATGACGCCGGCCTTCGACAGCCGGTCGAGCGCCGCGAAGGAAAGGTTCTCGCGCACCGTCATCGGCAGCATGAGCCCCTCGGTCTTGCGGTCCTCGGGGATGAGCGCCATGCCGATGCGGCCGTCGCGCGCGGCTGAGGGACTGGCGATGGAAACCGCCTTGCCATCGACCAGTATCTCGCCGGCAAGGCCGCGCAGCACGCCGAAGAAGGCAAGCAGCAACTCCCGCTGGCCCTGGCCGTCGAGGCCGCCGAGGCCGACGACCTCGCCCGCCCCGACGGTGAGCGAGACATTGTCCAGCCGGTCGGTCCAGCACAGGTTGCGCGCCTCCAGCACCGGGACGGCGGCACCGTGCCGCGCCGGCTTCGGCGGGAAGATGTGGCTGTATTCGCGTCCGATCATCAGTTCGACGACCTCGCTGTCACTCTTCGAGCCGGCCGCGTAGCTGGCGACGTTGCGGCCGTTGCGGAAGACGGTGCACTGGTCGGCAAGCTCGGCGATCTCGTTCATCCGGTGCGAGATGTAGAGCAGCGCCAGCCCCTCTTCCCGCAGCCGCTTCAGCACGCCGAAGATCTTGGCGACGTCGGTCGCGGTCAGCGCCGAGGTCGCCTCGTCGAGGATCAGGATGCGCGGCTTGCGGGCCAACGCCTTGGCGATCTCGACCATCTGCCTTCTTGAAAGTGGAAGGTCCTTCACCAGCGCCAGCGGGTGGATGTCGGAAGCACCGGCGCGGGCGAGCGCCTCTTCGGCGATACGGCGCTGCGCCTTGCGGTCGATCAGGCCGAAACGCTTCGGCGGATCGGAAATGACGATGTTGTCGGCGACGCTGAGCTCGGGGATCAGCGACAGCTCCTGGAAAATGCAGACGATCCCCGCCCGGTTGGCCGCCGCCGGCGAGGCGAAACTCACCTCGCTTCCGTCGAGCAGCATACGGCCCTCATCGGGCGCCACGACGCCGGCCATCACCTTGATCAGTGTCGACTTGCCGGCGCCGTTTTCGCCGAGAATGGCATGGATGCTGCCCGCCGTGACGGACAGCTCCGCCTTTTCCAGAGCCCGCACGCCGCCATAGCGTTTGGATATGCCTTGCATGCTAAAGAGCGGAACCGCGCCGTCCATCAGCCCTCCGAGGCAATTTGCTGTCGACAGGTGGCAAGCAGCCGGAGCCGCGGGAGATGCCCGCCGCTCCGGCCGGTCAGACTACTTGTTTTCCTTGGTCTGGCCCATGATTTCCTGCGCGGTGAAATTGATCCCGCAGGTCGGGAAGGAATTGCCGACGAAGAAATTGTCGGACTGATCGGGGAAGTAGTCCTGGCCTTCCTTGAAGTTCGGATCCTCGACGATCGCCAGCGGCAGTTTCACCGATTGCGGCACGACGTTGCCCTCGAGCGCCGAGATCGCCGTCTTGATCGCGACCGCCACCTGGGCGGGGCCGGTGCCGGCAGACGAGCACTTCAGGCCATCGGCGGCGTGCGCCGCGCAGAACTTGCGGAAGCCATTTTCGGTCTCGCCGCCGAACGGCACGAAAGCATGCTTTGCATCGATCATCGCCTGCACGATGCCGGTGTCGCCGCCCTGGCCGGTGATGCCGACGAACGGACCGTTGGTGGCGATGGCGTCGGCGGTGACCTTCTGCGCTGTCGGATCATCCCATTTGCCGGCGACTTCGGTGACGTCCCACTTCTTGCCCGAAGCGTCCAGGACCTCATGGATGCCATTGTGGCGATCGGTGTCGACCGAGGTACCGGCAACACCGCGTACTTCAAGGATCTTGCCGCCATCGGGTATATGGCTGATCAGCCACTTGGCCCACAGTTCTCCGAGGCCCTTCTGGTCGACATTGACGTTGATGGCATCCTTGGTGTCGAGGATGTTGTCGAAGGCGACAAGGACGACGCCGGCTTCCTTGGCGCGCTTGATCACCGGCCCGAAGGCCGTCGGGTTCTGGGCATTGACGACGATCGCATCAAAGCCGGAATCGATGAAGTTGTTGATCGCCGAAATCTGCGCCGGGACATCCTCGCCGGTCGATACGACCTTGAATTCCTTCAGCTTTGCCGCGACGTCCTTCTGCGCGGCATAGGCCTTGGCCGTCTGGATCATCTGGATGCGCCAGGTGTTGGCGATATAGCCGTTGGCGAGCGCGATGCGGTACGGGCCATCCTTCTTGGGGAATTTGAAGAACTGGGTGTCGGCCGCCCACGGCGCGAAGCAATCCGGCTCGGCTGCCGGCCCCTTGACGACTTCCGGCTCGGCGATCGCCGATGAGCTCAGCATGACGAATGCAGTGGCGGCAACGATGCCACCAACAAGTGACTTGATCATTGATATTCCTCCCGGTTGCAGTTCTGCTTGATGCTGCGTGGTTCTGGCGCCTATCCACATCTGGGAAGGCCCTCCAGCCTTGCCCATGACGCCTTTCAGGGTGGCGGTTTGCCACCCGATGCCCCTCCTCCATCTCCCTCAAGGAGAAAACAAAGCTAGCATATTATATATAATAAACAAGCATGAGCTGTCGCTTATATATAATAAACAGACCTCGATCTTGCTTTGAATTTTCGCGCGAAACAACTGGTAGCGCTACCATTGCGCAGTGTAAACCGGCATTTGCACAGTCGCTTCTGCGTGTTTCACCGTGCTGTGCTCTCGCGCCGCATCAGCTCGAAGCCGAGGTCGACAACACGCTGTCGCGGCCTCTCCCCCGCGATCGCCGCCAGCGCCATGGCGACTGCCTGGCGGCCGATTTCATAGCGATGGGTGCGGATGCTGGTGACCGACGGAAACGCCGCCTGCATCATGTCGAGATCGTTGAAGCCGACGATGCCGATGGTCTTGGGAACTTCGATAGCGGCGCGATGGCATTCGAACAGGACGCCAAGCGCGATATCGTCATTGTTGCAGAAAACCGCGTCGAGCGACGGCATCTTGGCCAACGCATCGCGAAGAAGCTCGCGACCGAGCGTCACGCTGGACAGCAGTGGCGTGGTGGTCACCAGCCGCGGGTCGAACAGGCCCGCCGCTTCCATGGCGGCGCGATAGCCGGCCAGGCGCCGCTGCGAGCGCGGGTCCATGCGGGCGCCGATGAAGCCGACCCGCCGGTAGCCCGCCTCGATCAGGTGCTCGGTCGCCGCCCGGCCGCCGTCGAAATGCGAAAAGCCGACCAGCATGTCGACCGGATCGGGACCGGTCTCCATGACCTGAACCACCGGGCAGCCGGCCGTCTCCAGCAGGCGGCGCGAGGTTGGCGTCTGGTCGATGCCGGCCACGATCAAAGCCGCCGGACGTTGCGGCGCGAACACCTGCAGGAGGCGCTCCTCTTCGAGGCCGGAATAATGGGTGTTGCCGAGCTGGATGCGGAAGGGACTGTCCGACAGGCTGTCATAGATGCCGCGCACGACCTCGGCGAAGACGTTGTTGGTGAGCGACGGCACCAGTACGCCGAACACCTCGGCGCGGGCCGAGGCCAGCGCCCTTGCGTTCGGATCGGGAACGTAGCCGAGCTCGTCGACGGCGGCCTGGATCTGGCGGCGCAGCTCTTCCGAAACCCGCCCCGGTTCGCGCAGCGCCCGCGATACGGTGATCGCGCCGACGCCGGCCTTGCGCGCCACGTCGGCGATGGTCGGACGGCCGCCGCCGCGGCGCGAGCGCGGCTTGGTCACCGCCCTGCCCTCGACGCCCCGCCATCTCCCAGGCTGGGCCGCGAAACGATGGTCTTTGTCGGTATCGCCATGCCAATCCCTCGCCGCGCCATTCTGGCGTCGCGCAGCCTGCCGCCCTTGTCAAGCAGGCGGGACCCCGCGGCCCGCCGTCAGGCCATCGCCATGGCGCTGCGCCGCGCCTTCCACATCAGCAGGAGGATGGCCGCCAGATTCACCAGGTTCCAGGCGATGCCGTTGAGGAAGGCGGCGGCATAGGAGCCGGTGAGATCATAGATCCAGCCCGACATCCAGCCGCCGACCGCCATGCCGAAGATGGTGGCCATCATGACGATGCCGACGCGCTGGCCGGCCTCCCTTGCCGGCATGTAGTCGCGTATGATGATCGCATAGCAGGGCACGATGCCGCCTTGCGACAGGCCGAAGACCAGCGACACGACATAGAGCGAGGCAAGCCCGTCGAAGGGGATGTAGAACAGCAGCGACAGGCATTGCAGCACCGAGCCGATCAGCAGCGTCCTCACCGCGCCGATGCGATCGGCAAGGAAGCCCGAGCCGATGCGGCTGGCGACGCCCGCCGCCAGCATGATCGACAGCATGTCGGCGCCATGCGCCATGCCATAGCCGAGGTCCATGCAATAGGCGACGATGTGCACCTGCGGCATCGACATCGCCATGCAGCAGCCGAAGCCGGCGACGACCAGCAGAAGCTGCAGCGCCGACGGCGAAAGCGAGATCGGCCGCACCGGACGGCCGCCGGCAGTGCCGGCCATCGCTTCATGCGGAGCGCCGCGCCGCAGCATCAGCACCAGCGGCACCATTGTGAGCAGGCAGACGACGCCGATCGCCGCGTAGGTGAAGCGCCAGCCTTCCGCCCGCATGATCGTCGGCATGACGAAGGGCCAGACCGCCCCGGCGAGGTAATTGCCCGATGCCGCCACCGTCACCGCGACGCCGCGGCGTCGGTTGAACCAATGCGAGATGTCGGCGATCAGCGGGCCGAAGATCGCCGACGTCCCGACGCCGATCAGAAGTCCCTGGACCAGGGTGAAGCCGAGGATCGAACTGGTGAGCGAGGCGAGCAGGAAACCGGCGCCGAGCGCCGTCGCGGAAACCAGCGCCGGGATCCAGTAGCCCACCCGGTCGATGGCGCGGCCGACCAGCACATTGCCGGCGGCAAAGCCGACCATGGTCGCGGTATAAGGCATCGAGGCCGCGGCACGATCGACGCCGAACTCCGCCTGCACCGCCGGCAGCACCACGACCACCGCCCACATGCCGACACCGCCGATCGTCGCCAGAACCACCGAGATGGCGAGCCGGATCCAGGCATAGGCGCTGTCGATGCCTGGGCTCTGGGCGCGGCTGGAGAAGGTGGTGGCCAAGGCGTTTCCTGTCCGCGGTGTTTTCGGGATCGAGCGGTTCGGCTCCACTATTCGGCGCATCGGCGGGCATCGAGCAGCGCCACGACAGGCAAATCCGTCGCTCCAGAAGCAAGGATCCCGCGGGAACAGACATCTCCGCGCTGAGTTTCCGTCATGAAAGGAGTGCTGCCATGACCGCGAAACGAAAATGGTCGGCCGAAGTGACCGGGCACAGCAACGCGATGGATCTCGAGGAGCATGTCTTCGAATCCGACGATGCCAGGAAGATCGCCGCCTCGCTCAAGCGATCGGCCGAGCACAGCGACCGGCGCAAGGCCGAGCCGTTCCAGTCCGCCATGTCGATGCTGAACTTCTACATCAACCGTGCCGGCAGCAACCTGCCGGCGGAACGCAAGCGAGTGCTGGAGAAGGCCAAGGACGAGCTGCGCGCCGCTTTCGGCCGCGAGCAAGACGATTGATTTCGCTCGGGTCGCGTCGTCTATCTTGATCTAATGACGTCGTCGGTGTTGGCGAGCAGCTTGCGCACCGCGGCGCGCGCCGCGTCCGGCCGCTGCAGCCGGATGTTCTTCTCGATCGCCTCATGCAGCTTCTGCGCATGCTGCAGGTCGTCGACCTCTCGCGTCGTGTAGCTGAACAGATGGTCGAACGCGGATTCGATCAGCACGCCGAGCGGCACCAGCAAGTCGTTGCCCGATGCCCTGAGAATGGCGAGGTGGAAGCGCGTGTCGGCGCGCGTCCGCTCCTGCAGCGTCGGCGCCTCGCCCATCTCGCGGCAGGCCTGGCTGATCTCGGCCATCTGTTCTTCGGTACGCCGCATCGCGGCGAAAGCCGTCGCCTCCGGCTCGATGATATGGCGGAATTCCTGCACCGTCTTCAGGAACACCTCGCGGTCGGGCGAGGTCGCGTACCAGGCAAGCACGTCGCGATCGAGCAGGTTCCAGCGCTCTTTCGGCTCCACCCAGCTGCCGATCTTCGGACGCGATGCCAAAAGGCTCTTGGCCATCAGCATCTTGATCGCCTCGCGCACGGCCGAACGGCTGACGTCGAAGGTCTCCGACCATTTGGCCTCGTTGGGCAGGATGGTGCCCGGCGGATAGTCGCCGCGCACAATCCGAAGGCCGATCTCGCTGGCCAGCGAAGCATGCACGCTCGATCCCGGAATGCGCGGCGCATCGGCTCGGCGAATGGCGGCCTGGCGCTCGGCGGACGCCGCCTGCTCCGGTGATTTTTCCTTGTTCGGCTTCCCGTTCCGCATCTGCCCCAGAAAGTCCGGATTTCGGACCCTGTCAAGCACGGCAAGGCTGATGGAGCGCAAAGCCGGCGGCTGTGCACAGATCAGCCACGGCTTTGCGCCCCATCAGGCCGTTTTGACGTATTTGCGCCAGCTGTGCTCCGGACGGAAGCCGAGCAGGTCGCGCGCCTTGCGGTTGGAGAGCAGCGTCTCGTATTCGCCGAGCTCCGCCTTGACCGGCACGTTCGGATAGAACCGCTTCAGGAGTTCCGCTGTCGGCAGGTCGGACGAGGTGTCGTCGTTGGCGGCGTTGAACACCTGATAGCCGAGCCCGTCCTTCTCGATGGCGCGGAGCGTGATCTGGCCAAGGTCGCGGGCGTCGACATAGCTCCAGGCGATCCGCTTGCGGAAGCCCGGATCGGCGAACCATTTCGGGAACAGCGAATACTCATGCGGCTCGATGACGTTGCCGATGCGCAAGGCGTAGATGTCGGTGCCGTTGCGCTGCGCGAAGGCGCGCGCCGTCTTTTCGTTGACGATCTTGGACAGCGCGTAGCTGTCCATTGGATCGACGTCGTACTCCTCGTCGAGCGGGAAATAATTGGGATCGCGCGGCTCGTTGGCGAAGACCAGGCCGTAGGTCGTCTCGCTGGACGCAACCACCACCTTGCGGATGCCGAGTTTCACCGCCGCCTCGACGACATTGTAGGTGCCCATCGCGTTGATACGGAACACCTCGTTGTCGGGCGTGATCATGATGCGCGGGATGGCGGCGAAATGCACAACGGAGTCGACCGGCTGCGGACGCAGCGACGGATCGAACTCGTGCAGGCCCATATAGCTCGACAGCGCGTTGAACACCTGACCGCTGTCGGTGATGTCGGTGATCAACGTGCGCACTTTCGGATTGTCGAGCGGCTTGGTGTCGATGTTGAGCACCTGGCAGCCATGATCGACCAGATACTGCACGACGTGCCGCCCTGCCTTGCCGCTGCCGCCGGTGAACATGATCCGCTTCGTCATTTCGCTCTCCACATCGCTCGATATTGCCGTGTATTGTCAGACAATATTGCATTCCGCAACCATATGCGGCAAGAACAACGGCGAAATTATCGATAATCCCCAGACAGGACGGAACGACATGACCACCACCGCTGCGCGCGAAAAAATCGGCTTCATCGGCCTGGGCCTGATGGGGCACGGCATCGCCAAGAACATCGTCGACAAGGGCTATCCGTTGACCTTCCTCGGTCGCAAGAACCGCAAACCGGCGGAGGACCTGGCTGGCCGCGGCGCCACAGAAGCGGCGACGTCACGCGAGGTGGCGGCATCATCCGACATCGTCTTCATCTGCGTCACCGGCTCGCGCGAGGTCGAAGCCATCATTCGCGGCCCCGGCGGCCTGAAGGAAGGGCTGAAGCAAGGCGCCGTGGTCGTCGATTGCTCGACCTCCGACCCGGTCTCGACGGTGGCGCTGGCGGCCGAACTCAAGGCGCTCGGCGTCGACTATGTCGACGCGCCGCTCAGCCGCACGCCGAAGGAGGCCTGGGAAGGCACGCTTGACGCCATGGTCGGCGCGCCCGACCCGGTTTTCAACAGGGTGAAGCCGGTGATCGAGACCTGGGCCGGCCGTATCGTCCATATCGGCGACACCGGCGATGGCCACCGCATGAAATTGCTCAACAATTTCATCTCGCTGGGCTACGCCGCGATCTATTCCGAGGCACTGGCGCTGGCCGAGAAGGTCGGCATCTCGCCGTCGCGCTTCGACAGCGTCATCCGCAACGGCCGCATGGACTGCCCCTTCTATCAGACCTTCATGCGCTGGACGCTTGAGGGCGACCGCGACGCGCATAAATTCTCCATCGCCAACGCCTTCAAGGACCTCACCTATCTGGAGTCCATGGCGGGCGCCGCCGGCATCGCCAACCCGCTCGGCAACGCCACCAAGAACTCCTTCGCCGGCGCCTTCGCCGCCGGCCCGGCCGAGCAGTTCGTGCCGATGCTGGCGACCCATATCGGCAAGGTCAACGGCGTCGACCTGATGCCGTCGAAGGACGGCGTGAAGCAAAAGATCTGAGCGCGACCCAGGAAAAATGGTACCGGTCGCCCGTCCGGCCTCGGTAAAACAAACGCTTAGAGCGGAATGCTGATTCTGGAGCTGAACGGCTCCGGGCCATGGAAGACGGACGTCGCGTCACCGTCGCGACCGCTGGATGACCTCGTCGGTGTTGGCGAGCAGCCTGTGCACGGCGTTTCTGGCAGCGGCCGGGCGTTTGAGGCGGATGCTCTTCTCGATGGCCTCGTGCAGCGACTGCGCCCGCCGCTGGTCGCTGTGCTCGCGCGTGACGAAGACGAACAGATGGTCGAGCGCCGATTCGATCAGCACGCCAAGCGGCACCAGAAGCTCGTTGCCGGAGGCGCGCAGGATGGCGAGGTGGAAGCGCGTGTCGGCGCGCGTGCGCTCCTGAAGGTTGGTGGCAGCCCCCATCTCTCGGCAGGCCTGGCTGATCTCCGCCATCTGCTCCTCGCTCCTGCGCATGGCGGCGAAGGCGCTGGCTTCCGGTTCGATGATGTGGCGGAACTCCTGCACCGTCTTCAGGAACAGTTCGCGATCCGGCGCCGTCGCGTACCAGGCCAGCACATCGCGATCGAGCAGGTTCCAGCGCTCTTTCGGTTCGACCCAGCTGCCGATCTTGGGGCGCGACGCCAAAAGGCTCTTCGCCATCAGCATCTTGATCGCTTCGCGCACCGCCGAGCGGCTGACGTTGAAGGTCTCCGACCATTTGGCTTCGTTCGGCAGGATGGTGCCGGGCGGATAGTCGCCGCGCACGATCCTGAGACCGATCTCGCTGGCCAGCGAGGCATGCACGCTGGACCCCGGGGTCCAGGCC
>NZ_RZOF01000196.1:0-11797 GCF_003998955.1 Mesorhizobium sp. M4B.F.Ca.ET.017.02.2.1
GCACCTGACCAGGCGCACCGCACGTCGTCGCCTGGCGCTTGCCGAGCTTTCCGAGGAGGAGGAGCGCGGTCCATCGCGCTTGCCTACAGAACGATAGCCCCAATCCGTGATCGTGAATATGGATCTGATGCCTCAAGCCTTCGCGTCGGCAAAAAGGAAAACGCGGTCAAAACCGGCGAAGCGCGCGGCCGCACGGTCGAGCGTCGGCGAGCTGCTGACGTTGGAATCCGTTGCGCCGGTTGACGTCGGTGCATTGAACGCCTTCTACCGCCGCCGCGCTCCTGCCGAGATCACGGTTGCGGGGAAGGCCATGGCGATCGCGGCGGTCTGGCCGGCACCGAACCTTGCCAACGAGCAGCTTCGTACCATTGCGCTCACCGTCGGGGACGCGATCGTCAAATTGCGCCTGCCGCTTTCTGTTGTCGAACGGGGCTTGGCCAGGGCGGACGAACTCCTCGACGTGCAACGATTGGCGCCTGCTCACGCCGCTCTGCTGCTGGAGGCCACGTTCGAGGACGATCTCGCTTGGATCGAGGACAGGCTGGGCGAGAGGATCGCGATCACCTCGATCGCACCGGAAGACGCCGTTTCGGGCGAGATCCCATTCGCCTTTGTCCTGACCGGCAAGGATGAAGCGATCGACTGCGTCTTGCATGCTGACGACGGCGGTCTGGCGGCGCGGATCGGCCGCCTTCTCGACGAGCTCGGCAAGGCGAGGCCGCCGATCCCGGCCGGATTTCCGCTGCCGGTCCACCTTCGGCGTGGCCCGCTTGCGATCACCCTTGGCGAGCTGCGGAGCCTGCAGCCTGACGATGTGGTGCTTTTCAGGGATGCAGAGGAGGAACGCATGGCGGCGCTGGTGATTGCCGAGCGTCTCTATGCGCCGGTGGCCCTGACTGCCGATGGGCCGCAATTGCTTGCCGCGCCGACCGCAATCGCTGGATCGAATTGGGAGTGGACCATGAACGAGAACACGCCGCCGCCAGCCGACCGGACCTTGGAAGAGTCGACTTTGGACGAGCTGCCGGTCGCGCTTGCCTTCGAGATCGGCCGCACGGCCATGCCGGTCGGCGAGATAAGGCAGCTTGCGCCCGGCTCTGTCGTTGCCCTCGCCGATGTCACGGAGGCGAGTGTCGACATCATCGCCAACGGCAAGCGTGTCGGTCGTGGCGAGATCGTGCGGATCGGCGCAAGCCTGGGCGTGCGGATCGTGCGCATGTTCGACAATGCTTGAGAATTCGCCCAACCTGCTCGGCATTCTGATCGCCGTCGGCTTCGTCGGGTTGCTGCCGCTGGCGGTCGTCACGATGACGGGCTTCCTGAAAATCTCGGTCGTGCTGTTTCTCATCCGCAATGCGCTCGGCGTCCAGCAGATGCCGCCCAATCTGGTGCTCTACGGCATAGCGCTGGTGCTCACCGTCTACGTCACGACGCCGTTGCTGAGCGAGATGTCGGGGCGGCTTCAGGAGGGGCAGGTCCAGTTCCAGACGACCGATGACCTGGCCAGGGCGGCGCAGCTGGTCAGGGAACCGTTGCAACGACACCTGATGAAATTCACCCAGCCACAGGAGCGGAAGTTCTTCCTCGACGGAACGAGCCGCCTGTGGCCGGAAGAGGCGCGCCAGAACCTGAAGGACGACGATCTCTCGATCCTTGTTCCCGCCTTTGTCGCCTCCGAGCTTACCCGCGCGTTCGAGATCGGCTTCCTGCTTTATCTCCCCTTCCTCATCATCGACATCGTCGTCGCCAACGTCCTGATGACGCTCGGTATGATCATGGTCTCGCCGGTCCTCATTTCGATACCGCTGAAACTGTTCCTTTTCGTCGCCATCGATGGCTGGTCGCGGCTGATGCATGGCCTCATCCTGAGCTATGGCTGACGCCGCCGGGGATTTTGCATGAGCAATGACTTCATCCTGGCGAAGGTCCAAGGCGCGCTTTGGACGGTGCTGTTCGCGTCCAGCCCGGCGATCATCGCGGCGCTGGCGGTCGGCATCCTTGTCGGACTTGCCCAGGCGCTGACGCAGATTCAGGACCAGTCCTTGCCGCAGACGATCAAGCTCGTCGTGATCCTTTTGGTCATCATCGTCGTCGGCCCGCTGCTTGGACAGCAGATCGCGGAGCAGGCCTCGACGGCGCTGGACGAGTTCCCCGTCGTCACGCGTTGAGGCACGCGGATGCCGGTCGAACCACTCTTCGCGTCGATAAAGGAGCTTCAGTTCTATCTCCTGGCCGGCGCTTTCGCGCTCGCGCGCATGACCGGTTTCATGCTCTTGATGCCGCTCTTTTCGCGGGTGCCGCTATCCGGGCTGCTGCGCAACGGCGTGGCTCTGGCGCTGGCGGTTCCGGTCTTTCCGATGATCGTAAACAAGCTGACGAGCACCGACATCACCACGACGATGATTGTGCTCTACATGCTCAAGGAGGTCGTGGTCGGGGTAACGCTCGGGCTGGCGATGGGCATACCGTTCTGGGCGGCGGAGGCTGCCGGCGACATCCTCGACCTGCAGCGCGGCTCGACGATGGGAACGCTGATCGACCCGATGATGACCCACGAGACGAGTGCCACCGGCACCTTGCTCGCGGTCATCATGGTCACGGTCTATCTGGCCGCCGGCGGCTTCGAACTTTCCCTGACCAGCCTCTATGACAGTTATGGCCTTTGGCCGATCGACCAGCTCATGCCCGTGTTCAGCAAGGATGCCGCCGTCATCTTCCTCGGTTTGCTGAACCGCATCCTGATGATGGCCCTGACACTCGTCTTCCCGCTCATCATCTGCATGCTTTTGTCCGACATCGTGCTTGCCTTCCTCGCGCGCGCCGCGCCGCACCTGAACGTCTTTGCGCTTTCGCTGGTCGTCAAGACGCTGGTCTTCAGCCTCGTGTTTGTCCTCTATGCGGCTTTCCTGCTGTTCTACATGAACCGGGACCTTGCCTTCCTGCACGAAGCTGGCCGGCAGATAGAGGCGATCGGCTGCCGCGGCTGCCCGTGAACGAAAAGGTTTATTCGCAAACGCTAATAATAATAGCAGCCACCATTGGCCGACCAATAAATACAATTTATCGTTGGGGAAAGATTCTGACAATTTGACAAGCGGCCAACCCGCCGATGATCTTACGCGCTCTCGACGTGTCTCTGAAACGTGCATCTCACTTCGGAAGCCATGGCTCGCCTGACCACTTCATTGTTCTATGACAATTTGCGACTGGTCGATGCGGACAGGCTCCGCAGACTGGTCAGGATGGGTGCCTATGAAGGGCACACGGGCGGGCTTGCGCGCGGCAAGCTCCAGGCCAATGTGGTGATCGTGCCTCGCAGCTTTGCCGGCGATTTCCACCAGTTCTGCGTCCGAAACCCAAAACCCTGCCCATTGGTGGGCGTCAGCCGTGTCGGCAGCCCATTGCTCCCGGCACTGGGTGATATCGACATCCGCACCGACGCGCCCCAGTACAACATCTATTGCTTCGGGGAAGTGATCCATCAGACCACGGACATCATCGACCTGTGGCGCGATGACTTCGCCGTTTTCGCGCTGGGCAGTTCGCTGACGGTCGAAGCCGCCCTTGTCGCCAAGGGCATCAAGCTCCGCAGCATCGGCTCCGGCAACGCCTTGCCCAAATTCCGAACCAGGATCGAGACCCGCGGCGTCGGACCGTTTGGTGGCGAGATGGTCGTCTCCATGCGGCCGATAAGACAGTGCGACGTCGACAAGGTTCGCGCCCTTACCGCACGTTTTCCGCACGCCCATGGCTCTCCCATCCATGTCGGAGAGCCCGCCATCATCGGGATAGAGGACTTGATGGCTCCCGACTGGGGCGATGCGGTCGAAATCATGGACGGGGAGGTTCCTGTATTTTGGGGCAGCAGCCTGACCGCCCAGGATGCTCTTGCTCGTGCCGAATTGGCGATCTCGATCACGGTATCGCCGGGACACATGCTGATCACCGATGTGGATGCACGAGCGGGTGCGGGTGCATTCAAGGTCTATTAGCCTGGCCGCGCAGGAAAACGATTGCTTCCTGACGATCGGCCACTGCTCGCCATGATTGCGGCTCGAATTGGTAATGGCAATTCGAGCTGCGGACACCGCGCCGCCGCCAGCATAGATGAAAGGCCCCCTGCCTTCGGCTTATGGCGCGGAGATGATCTCGACCGGTTTCAGGCCGCATATCTCGCGATCACGCCGGGCTGACTCGACCACTGGGCATACCAGGTGTCGAACAGCTTGAGCTGCGCTTCGACATAGCCGCGCTGGCTGTCGGTCAGGGCATCCGTCTCGTTGAAGTGCAGCCGGTACTCGGGATCCCCTTTCAGCACCATCATGTGCTTGAAATAAAGCACCAGGTCCGGACCCTCGTCGAAGGAGGAGAGAACGGCGAGCGCGGCTTCGAGCTCCTGCGCGCGCTGGCGGGCCTCGACGTCGCCCCTGGCGGCCGCCTGGCTCAGCCCAACGAGATGCAGGACCTCCTTCGGCAGGACGTTGCCGATGCCGGTGATGGCGCCGGATGCGCCGCAATTGACGAAGCCGTGGAAGACGGCGGTGTCGACGCCGATCATCAGCGCGACTTCATCGTCGCGGCTGGTGATGTTTTCGGCCGCATAGCGCAGATCCGCCGGGCCGCCGAACTCCTTGAAGCCGACGAGGTTCGGATGCTCGGCGCGCAGCGCGAAGAACAGGTCGGCGCGCGTGGCAAAGCCGTAGTAGGGGCTGTTGTAGATGACCGCGGGCAGATCCGGCGCCGCGGCGAGGATCGCCTTGAAGTGGTGGCGCTGCGCCGTCACCGACGGTCCGCGCGACAAGACGCGCGGGATCACCATCAAGCCCCTCGCTCCGACCTTCTGGGCGTGGGCGGCGTGGGCCACGGCCTTGGCGGTGTTGACCGCGCCGGTTCCAACGATCACCGGCACGCCGGCCTTCACCAGGCGCTCGACGCCTTCCATGCGCTGCTCGTCGGTCAGGAGCGGCCAATCGCCCATCGAGCCGCAATAGACCACGGCAGACATTCCGGCCGCGATCAAGTCCCGCCCCTTGCGCACCAGCGCCTCGAAGTCGGGCTGGCGGTCCTCCGTGCAGGGTGTCATCAAGGCCGGCATGCAGCCGGAAAAGATATTGGCGCCCATTGGGATTCTCCTTGAGGCTGGCTGGCAGATTGACCAGTTTGTCCCGGAGCGGCACTGCTTGCCAAGCAAATAGTGGCGGAGGCCAGGGAGAAACAATGCGCACCAAAACAAGCATTCGTGTCGTCGGCTGCCATGCCGAAGGTGAAGTCGGCGACGTCATCGTCGGCGGCGTGCTGCCGCCGGCGGGCCGCACGATGATGGAAAAGATGGTCACGATGGAACGCGATCACGACCACATCCGCCGGATGCTGATCTGCGAGCCGCGCGGCAGCGTCGCGCGCCACGTCAACCTCCTGGTTCCATCGACGCGCGATGATTGCGCCGCCGGCGCCATCATAATGGAGCCGACGGAATACCCGCCGATGTCTGGCTCCAACACGATCTGCGTCGCCACGGTGCTGCTCGAGACCGGCATGGTGCCGATGCAGGAGCCGGAGACGCGCTTCAAGCTCGACATGCCGGGTGGCGTCATCGAGGTGCGCGCCGAATGCCGCGACGGCAAATGCGTCTCGATCACCTTGCGCAACGCGCCCGCCTTCGCCGAACGTCTCGATGCCAGCATCGAGGTCGAGGGGCTCGGCACGCTCACCGTCGACATCGCCTATGGCGGCATGTTCTACGCCATCGTCGATGCCAAGGCGCTCGGCTTTTCGGTCGCTCCCGACGAGGCCCGCGAACTGGCGGTGGCCGGCGAGAAGATCAGGCACGCCGCGCGCGAGCAGCTCGATGTCGTGCATCCGGAGTTCGAGCATGTACGCGGTGTCTCGATCGTGCAGTTCGCCATGCCGTTCCAGGGTCCGGGCAACGTCACTCGCAACACCTGCATCGTCTCGCCGGGACGCTCCGACCGCAGCCCAACAGGGACGGGCACGTCGGCCCGCATGGCGGTCCTGCAAGCGAGGGGCCTGATGCAGGTAGGCGAGGTTCTGATCCATGAATCGATCATCGGCTCCCGCTTCACCGGCAGGATCGTGGAGCTAACGGAAATCGGCGGTCGCAAGGCGATCGTTCCGGAGATCACCGGCCGGGCCTGGATCACCGGCGAGCATGCCTATTATCTCGATCCGACGGATCCATACCCCCAGGGCTATGTGCTGCCCGACACCTGGGGCACCTCCACCTCCGTGAAGCAGTAGAGCCCAACGTCAGGGCGAAGCTCGGGACGGAAAAGCGTTACACATTTTCCTGGAATTGCCCTAAGCGCCCGCCTGCTCAAGGATTGGCGACCTGGCATTGCTTGGCTCGAGCCTGATGTAGCAGGGGTTTGCTTCCTCCTTCAGCTTCTGCAACTGCACACGAGCCTTGGCGCGAAGCACGGGGTCGACGGGTTTGTCGGCCTTGTCCTGCACCGCGCTCAGGACCTTCGCGGCCTCGTCCATCTGCCGCAACTGCGCCAGGCTGCGGCCTAGGCCGTATTGCGCCCCGGGAAGGTCCGGATTGAGCTCCAGCACCTTGCGGAAGGCGTCCGCGGCCTCCGCGTGGCGACTTAGCGCCTGGTACTCGATGGCGAGCCTCGACCACGCCTTGAGCGACTGAGGGGCGATATCGACCAGCGTGGCGAAGGTATCGGCAGCCGACCAGTGGTCGCCCTTGGCCGCCAGCAATTGTCCCAAACCGTACAGGGTGCGGGAATGGCGGGGATTGACCTCGAGAATCTGGCGATAGCCGTTCTCGGCATTGGTCAGATTGCCCGCCTCATGGAACTTGGTCGCCTGCTCGAGCACGCTGCCGACGGATCTCGGGTCAAGCCGGTCACCGAGATTGCGACCAGTCCTGGTCTTGACCAGGACACAGTGGATGGCGGTTTCCTCGACGCCGTAGGAGTATTTGTAGGCCTCGTTGCCGCGCAGGAAGTCGTAACTGCGGAAGCCCTGCTCGATGGCACGGCGGATGCAATAGCCATGCAGCACAAGCCCCGACGGAATGTCGTTGGCGGTCTCGTCGCGCCCGGCGAGATGGAAGAGCATCGCCTTTTTGACCGGGTCGACCAGGAACGCCAGGCCGCCGAGCGGCTTGTCTGCCTGCCACAGGATCGGCAGGAACAGCGTGCCGCTCGCGAAGGCGTCCTTGAACAATATCCGATTGGACCGCATCAGGCCTGGGATCAGGTTGCCTTTGCGCGGCGCCCATTTGATGCGCCACATTTCGAGGATGATGCCGATGTCGCGGTCGATCGTCGAGGCGTCGGCATGGGTGATGCGAAACTCGTCGGAGCTGTCCAGCTTGCGCAGGAAGCGTCTGATCTTCTGTCTGGTGTTCGAACTCGTGTTCTGCTCGAGATAGCTGTCCCAATTTCCCGGCAGGGCAACGGCCGGGCAGATGCAATTGTCGACATTGTCGGTCTTGTTGACGCGCTGCATCCTTTGGGCGGTGAGCCGCTTGTCGACGAGATTGTCGAGCAGCAGGCGCCGCCTCTTGTCGGACATGCGCAGATTTTCGAGATGCAGCTTGGCCCAGTTCATCTTCAGCAGATGGCCGGCAAGCGCCGGGATGGCGCGTTCGGCAAAGCCCGGCGCGCAAACGATGCCGGCATAGTCGGCCGCGTAGTTGCCGGCCATATTGATTTCGTTGTGGCAGAAGCCGGTCTTCTTGTTCAGCCTGGTGCGCAGCCGCAATGGCAGCAGCGCGACATACGGAGTCCCTTTCGGTCCCGGCCGGGCCGCCAGCACCGACCAGCCGCCCTCATAGCGGCGGACATAGGACGACAGGAATGTCCAGGAGAGGAAGAACTGGGCTTCGGAATCCTTTTCGTAAAGGTCGTCCCAGTTCTGCCTGAGCCCGTTCAGGGCCTCCCTTGTCGCAATGACATCGATCTGCATGGTGCCCCCCGAATAATTCCTCTTTCCTTGTTGCTCACTGTTCCATGAAGGCTCTCGCCATGCTGTCGGCGATCGGCTTCGTCAGATAGCTGAAGAACGTCCTCGACTGGGTTTGCACGAGGATCTCGGCCGGCATTCCGGGCGTCGGCTGGAAGCCATGCACCCTCGCCAGTTCGCTTGCCGGCAAGCGCACGCGCGCCAGATAGACTTCCTTGGGCGTGGGGCCGCTCATCTCCGGCAATGCGTCGGCCGAGACATAGTACACCTCACCCTCCAGCACCGGCGTGGTGCGCCGGTTGAGCGCGATCAGCCGTATCGAAGCCTTCTGCCCGACCTTGACGTTGTCGATGTCGGTGCGCGGCACCTGCGCCTCGATGACCAGGGGCACATCGGAGGGGAGGATCTCGAGGATGGCCTTGCCGCTCTCGATGACGCCGCCGGCAGTGTGGTAGTACATGCGAATGATCGTGCCGGGCACGGGGGCGTTGATGGTGACGCGGCGAAGCACATTCTCGGCCTCCCGCGACTGCTCGCGCACCGCGTCCAGTTCGGCCTCCAGGCTCTGCAACTCCTGAAGCGCGGCCTGGCGATAGGCATCCTTCGTCTGGCTTATCTGCTGCTCGAACCTGACGATCTGTTCACGGTTCTCGGAGACTTCCGCCACCATCTTGCCGATCTGTCCGTCGGCGTCGGCCATCGCGCGCTGGATCGCCTTGACCTCGGTTCCGCGGATCAGGCCCTGGTCGAGTAGCTTTTGCTTGCCGAGGTATTCCTCCTTGAGGAATTGCAATTGCCGCCGGACCGACGAGATCTGCTCGTCGATGCCTTCGTTGCGGAATTCCATCGCCTTCTTGTTCTGGTCGAACAGCGCTATCTCGCTGTCGCGCTTGCGTTCCGCGGCCTCGAAATTGAGCTGCTGGCTCTCCATGATCGGCGTGATTTCCGGGTCGTAGCGGTTGTCGAGGACGATCGCCGGGAACTGGATGCTGGGGCTGCCCTGCACCTCGGCGTTCAACCGCGCCGAAATTGCCTCGAGCCGGGCCTTGCGCAGGAACAATTGCCGCTCGTTGGTCTGTGCGGCGGTTTCATCGAGCTTGATCAGCGGCTGATCGAGGCTGACATGGTCGCCCTCGCTGACCAGGATTTCCTTGATGATGCCGCCCTCGAGATGCTGGACGATCTTGTTTTGCCCGGTGGCGACGAAACTGCCCTGGGCGATGACGGCGGACGCCAGCGGCGCCGTGGACGCCCAGGTGCCGAAGCCGCCGAAGGCAACGGTGATCAGCAGCAAGCCGACCGCCGTCTGCTTCCAGATCGAGCGCGGCACCTCGGAGTACCATTCTATGTCGTGAACTTTCGCGATGTCGGTCGTCATGTGATTGCCCGCCTACTGGATCTGGCCAAACGCCCCGCCTTCGATGCTGAGCCCGCGCGACGCCAATGCCTGCAGGACATCCTGGCGCATGCCGAACAGGGCGACGGTGCCGTTGACGAGCAGGAGTATCTTGTCGACGCTCTTCAGCAGGGATGGCCGCTGGGTGATGGTGATAACCGTGATCTTGTGCTCCTTGGCGTGCTGGAGAGCTCGTTCCAGCGCCGCGTCACCCGCCGAGTCCAGGTTCGAGTTCGGCTCGTCGAGCACGACCAGGCGGGGATTGCCGAAGAAGGCTCTGGCAAGGGCGACGCGCTGCTTCTGGCCGCCGGAAAGCGGTGCGCCGTCGGCGGCGACGAAGGTCTCGTAGCCGTGCGGCAAGGTGGAGATCATCTCATGGACGTCGGCAAGCGCGGCGGCCTGATAGATCTCGGCGTCCGTTGCGTCGTCGCGCATGCGGGCAATGTTGGCCTTGATCGAAGCGGGAAACAGCTGAACATCCTGCGGCAGATAGCCGATGTTCTCGCCGAACTGGCGCGGATCCCAGTTGCGCAGATCCATGAGGTCCAGCCGGACGTTGCCCGATGTCGGCAGGATGGAGCCGACGAGCATCTTGCCCAGGGTCGTTTTGCCGGCGCCCGAATTGCCGATGATGGCAAGCGAGTCGCCCGGCGACAGCGCGAAGGAAATGCCGTTCAGCACCACCCGCTTGGTTCCCTGAGGCACGAAGAGAAGGCGTTCGACGTCGAGACGGCCTTCGGGACGTGGCAGGTTCAGCCGTTCGAAATTGAGCGGCGACGACTGCAGAAGCGATGCGATCCGGCCGTAGGCGGCGCGCGCATGCACGACCTGATTCCAGCCCTCGATGGCGCCTTCGATCGGGCCCAGGGCACGACCGGCGATGATCGAGGCGGCGATGACCATGCCGCCGGTGAGATGACCTTCGATCGACAGATGAGCGCCCCAGCCGAGCATCGTCACCTGGGTCAGGAGGCGCACCGCCTTCGACAGCGAGGCAAAGACGATGTTGCGGTCCTGCGCGATCACCTGGGCGCGAAGGGAGTTGGCCGTGTCCTTGCCCCAGATCTTCACCGCCTCCGGAATCATCGCCATCGCATTGATGATCTGGGAGTTGCGCGACATGGAATCGAGATGGATGTTGGCCTTGCTCTGATGCGCGTTGGCTTCGCCGAAAGCGGCGGCCGTCGCGCGCTGGTTGAGCATCGTGATCATGAGCAGCATCAGTGCCGAGGCCGCGACGATGAACCCCTGATGCGGATGGATCAGGAACACCGCCAGCATCATGAAGGGAGCCATGGGCGCATCGAGGAACGACAGCAGGGTGCCGGATGTCAGGAAGGTTCTCAGCTGCTGCAGGTCGCCCAGGACCTGATATTCCTTGCCGTTGCTGTTGAGGGAGGCCCTGGCCGCGGCGCTGAGGATCGGCGCGCCCAGTTGGGCCGCGACTTCGACCGCCGTGCGCATCAGGATGAAGCGGCGAAGCGCGTCGAACATCGCCTGCAGCACGACGGCACCGACAATCACCACCGTCAGCATGACCAGCGTGTCGGCCGAGCGGCTGGTCAGGACGCGATCCGAAATCTGGAACAGGTAGATCGGGATCGCCAGGACCAGCATGTTGCAGGCAACGGTGAACATCATCACGATCGCCAGGTTCTTCCTGACCGCACTCAAACCGGCCTTGAGGGAGGCGCCGAAATCAACCGGTCCGAGGCGCTTGTGGAAGGCGCCGCTGCCGCCGCCACCGCCGCCCCGCCGGCCATTGTCGTCGCCGCGCGGGGGATCGCCGCCATCGGAGGTGCGCTCCCTTGCCACGATCGGACCAGTGTCGCCGTCTATGGTGATCATGCCTGGCGACTTGGGCACATCCTTCATTTCGGATTTCGATGGTTTTTCGGGCGTTTCCGGCACCGCCTTGGCTTGGGGGGCGGCCGTGCCTTGCGGCGCTGGTTGCGGCCTTGCAGCCGCCGGCGGCACTGTGGCTCCTTGCTTCTCGATCGGGGACGCGGCCTTGGGCTCGGGTCCACGCTGGGGCGGGGGCTCCGGCCTTGCCGCCGCTGGTGCGGCCGTTGCGCCGTTCCTCTCGCTCGGCGATGCCGGCCTCGGCTCCTGCACCGGCTGTGCGGATCCGGGTCTTTGCGGCGCCGGCGTCGGCTCGGGAGCGCTCGCCGGCGTGGAAGCAATGGCTGGAGCGCCGGCGGCGGCGTTCTGGCTCGAATGCCGCTCCTCAACCGGTCTGGCCGGTTGAGCGGAGGGTGCGGGGTTCGACCTGTCGGCCGCCGGCGCCGCCTTTGCGGCCGGCGCGGTTGGCGGCACTCCGTCTGAACGCGCTGCCGGCTGCTGAACTGGATTTGGCCCTTGCTCAGGCCGCTTCTCCTGCATGGACAGGGCGGATTTGACGGGGTCAGCCACCGGAGCCTTCGGTGCAGTAGCCTGCGGGCTCAAGGCCGGGGGCGCCATTCC
>NZ_RZOF01000197.1:0-9277 GCF_003998955.1 Mesorhizobium sp. M4B.F.Ca.ET.017.02.2.1
GATGGCGACACCACCGACCTGCAGGCGCGGGTGGTGCTGCGCTGGAACCTCTATCGCGGCGGCATCGACAAGGCCAACGAGCAGGAGCAGATCCGCCGCACCAGCGAGCAGCGCCTTGCCCTGCATCAGGTCCTGCGCGAGATCGAGGAAGCGGTCCGCCCCTCCTGGGACCGCCGCTTCCGGCAAGCCGATCTGGCGAAGACCCTGAAGCAGCAGGCCGCCGCCAACGAAAGGCTGGTCGGGTCCTATCGCGAGCAGTTCAAGGTAGGCCAGAGATCGCTGCTCGACGTGCTCGATGCGCAGAACACGCGCTTCAACACGGCGACGCTGGCGGACACAGCGTCCTATGCCTCGCTTTTCGCCCAGTACCGGCTGCTGGCGGCGACAGGTGAGCTGCTGAAGACGATGAACATCCAGCCGGCGAAGCAGTCGACGGCCTATGCCCGAACCGAGTTCGGCGTGCCGGAAACCGCCGATACCGAAACCTATGCGCGGACCCCGTCGGAGCAGAAGAACGATCTGCCGTTCGACATCCTCGCGCCGGTGAGGAAGAAGCAGCCGATGTAACATCGATCGCTGGTCCTTCGGGGCGGATCGTGAATCAGCAGCCCAATATCCTGTCGCCCAAGGAGGCTTTCAAGGCCTGCTTCTCGGCGATTGCGGCGTATCTCGGCAGGCCGAGCGCGGAAACCGTGCTGTTTGCCGGGGTTCCGATCGCGGAGTCGCGCATCGAGGTCGGCGATATCAGGCATCTTGCCGAACGCATCGGCCTGGAGGTCAGCGAGTTCAACCATCGCGACTTCATGCGTGGACGCATCGACCTGCCGGCGATCGTGTTTCGCGTCAGCCAGTTGCCGGTCGCGCTGCTGGCGGAAATCGACAGCGGCGACTATCTCACCGCGCCGCAGGAAAACGGACGCACCACGATCAGCAAGTCCGAGCTGGCCGAAAGCTACATCAGCGGCGGCGCGTCGTTCTCGATCACCTATGCCAACACCACCGAGGCGATGAAGGTCGGCTCGGCGGCGAAGATCGAAAGGCGGCACTGGCTTACCGGAACCATGGGCGCGTTCTGGCGCACCTATTCGAAGGTCGTGCTGTCGGCGGTCTTCATCAACGTGCTGGCCATCGCCTCTCCGATCTTCACCATGAACGTCTACGACAGGATCCTGCCGAACAAGGCCGTCGCGACGCTCTGGGTGCTGGCGCTCGGCATCGCCGCCGTCATCCTGTTCGACCTGCTTTTGAAGACGGCGCGCGCCTCGCTGATCGACTATGCCGGGCGCAAGGCGGACCTGAGGATATCCTATCTTTTGTTCGAGAAGGTGCTGAACTCCTCGCTGTCGGCGCGTCCCGGTTCAACCGGCGAATACGCAAACCGCGTCACCCAGTATGAATTCGTGCGCGAGTTCTTCACCTCCAACACCATCAGCGTCTTCATCGACACCGTCTTCGTCTTCGTCTTCCTGCTGGTCATCTACGCCATCGGCGGCTGGCTGGTGATCATCCCGGCGCTGGCCTTCGTGATCTCCGTCATCGTCGGCCTGGTGACGCAGCGCCGGATCGGCAAGCGCGTCGCCGCCTCGATGAACGAGGCCGCGCAGCGCCAGGCGCTGCTGGTCGAGTCCATTTCGACGCTGGAGACGATCAAGTCGCTGCGCGCCGAGGCCTATCTGCTGCGCAAATGGGGCGAGCATTCGAAGAACGCCGCCAACACCTCGGAGAAGATCAAGCAGCTTTCGGCCGCCGCCGGCAACATCACCGGCTCCATCCAGCAGCTGGTGACCGTCGCCCTGGTCGTGGCCGGCGCCTATGCCTTCTCCGAGGGCTATGTCTCGACGGGCGCGATCATCGGCACGGTCATGCTGGCGAGCCGGGCGGTGGCGCCGCTCGGCCAGATCGCCATCACGCTCTCCCGATTCCGCCAGGCCATGCTGTCGCTCCGGATCATCAACTCGATCATGGCGCAGCCGGAGGACCGGCCGGATACGGTGGGCTTCGTCAACCGCCCGATCCGCAGCGGCGCGATGATGTTCAAGAATGTCGGCTTCGTCTATCCCGGCTCCGATACCGAGGTTCTGAGCGGGCTGAATATCTCGATCAAGCCGGGCGAGCGGGTCGGCATTATCGGCCGCATCGGTTCGGGCAAGACGACGATGGGACGCCTGATCGGCCGGCTTTTCCTGCCGACCTCGGGAGAGCTGCTCGTCGACGGCATCGACATTCGCCAATACCACCCCTCGGAGGTGCGCGCCGCGGTCGGGATCGTCGCCCAGGCCGGCGACCTGTTTTCGGGCACCATCAAGGAAAACCTTCTGATGGCGGCGCCGGAGGCGAGCGACGAGGAGATCATCGAGGCCGCCAAGGCCGCCGGCGTCGACGAATTCGTTTCCCGTCATCCGCGCGGCTACGACATGAATGTCGGCGAGCGCGGCACCAATCTGTCGGGCGGCCAGAGGCAAGCGGTGGCGATCGCGCGCCTGCTGCTGACCAAGCCGAAGATCGTCTTTCTCGACGAACCGTCGGGGTCGATGGACCTTGCCTCGGAACGGCAGCTGATCAAGCAGCTCAAAGTGGCTTTCGAGCGGAATACGACACTGATCGTGTCGACCCACCGCTTCAGCATGCTGGAGCTCGCCGACCGCCTCATTGTCATCGACCAGGGCAAGATCGTCGCCGACGGGTCGAAGGAACAAGTCATCCAGGCGCTGCAGAAGTCGAGCGCCTGATTGGGACTGGGTAGATGCTTGCAAGAGAAGATCGTCCGCCGTTTTTCGCGTCGGCATCGATATACATCATAGCGGCGCTGTTCGTCGCTTTCGTCGGCTGGGCCTCGTTCGCCGAAGTCGACGAGATCGCGCGCGGCGACGGCAAGGTCATACCCGCCTCCAAGACCCAGATCATCCAGGCCAGCGAGGCCGGCGTGGTCCAGGAGATCGCCGTCAAGATCGGCCAGGTCGTCAAGAAGAACGACCTCATCATTCGCCTCGACAATACGATGAACACCTCCAGCCTTGGCGAACAGCAGGCCAAGGCGCGCGCGCTGCAGGCACGCATCGCCAGGCTCAAATACGAGCAGGGCGGCAACATTTCGGGTCCCTTCCCGTGCCCGGCCGATATCCAGTCGGTCGCCCCGGAAATCTGCGACAATGAGCAGAAGCTGCTCGTCGCCCGGCGCGGCAATTTCGACAACAAGCTGTCGGTGCTCAAGTCCCGCCTCGAACAGCGCGAGAAGGAACTGGACGAGGCGACCGCCAATTTCGACCGCCTGTCGAAAAACCTGGTCGTCAGCGACCAGGAGGCGAAGCTGGTCGAATCCATGGTCAAGAAGGGCCTGATGGCCAAGACCGAGCAGCTCCGCGTCGAGCGCGAGCAGACCGAGCTCAACGGCCAGCTCAATCTCGCCGGCGAGACCATCAAGAAGGCCAAGGCGGCGATCACCGAAGCGCAGCTGCAGGTGGACGAGCTCGGCCTGCAGCTTCAGCAGGAAGCTCTGGACGACCTCACCCAGGCACTGGCCGATCTTTCAGTCGTCGAAGAAACCATTCGCGGCGCCACCGACAAGGTGGCGCGCACCGATATCCGCTCGCCGGTGGACGGCATCGTCAACACGCTGGACCTGAACACCGTCGGCGCCTTCGTCCAGCCGGGCGCGGTGGTGGCCGGCATCGTGCCGACCTCGGAAACCCTGCTGGTCGAAGCCCGGGTCTCGCCGCGCGACGTCGCCTTCATCCGGCCCGACCAGGAAGCGCTGATCAAGGTCACGGCCTACGACTTCTCGATCTTCGGCGGCATAGAGGGAAAGGTCTCGAACATCACCGCCGACAGCCTGGTCGATCAGAAGACCGGCGAACCCTACTACCAGGTGCGGGTCGCGACGGAGAAGTCGACGCTGCAAAGGGACGGCAAGGCCTATTCGATCATCCCCGGCATGATCTGCTCGGTCGACATCAAGACCGGGCGCAAGACGATCCTGACCTATCTCTTGAAGCCGATCAACAAGGCGCGCGAGGAGGCTATGAGTGAGCGATAGCATCATACCTGCCGTCCCCCACCAGGGCGAGCGGCTGCTCCTGCCGCTGACGGCCGAGGATTTCGGGCCGGAATTCCGCGTCGTGGCGCGCGGCGGCGTGCGCCGCGGCATCCGCCTCGAGCGCGCCTTCTGGGTGACGCTCAAGCAAATGGCCGAAAGCCGCAAATGCACCATCGGCATGCTGGTCGACGAGATCGCCCATGCCGAACAAGGCAACCTGACATCGGCGATCAGGGTTGCCTGCATGCGCGGAATGGCTGACGAAACCCTGAGCCTGCGCAAGCTCGCCTCGATCAGGACGATCACCGCCATACTGGTCGCCTGCCCGTCGCCGGCCTTCGCGCTGTCCTCGTCGAAGAAGATCCTGACCTTCAACGCGCCGTTCCAGCAACTGGTCAAGCGCCAGCTGCCGACGGCGCCGAACGACGATGCGCGGCATGACCTGAAGCTGGCACTCGACCTCAACGTGGCCGATATCTTCGCCAGGCTCGAGGCGAATGGCGAGACGCCGGTCAACACCGGCTTCGTCATCGGCGTCGGCGAGCGGCGCTACCGGGGCCAGCTCAACGTGGTGCGCGCGCCGGTGGCGGAGCCGGAATTGCTGATGGCTTTCGTCTTCAACGGCTGACCGCCTGAGCAGACTGCTCAGCGCGGGCCCATGCGGGCCGGGGCTGAGTCCCTGGATACCATCGCCGGCTCCAGGCCCTCGCCGGGGGCAACGGTGGCAAAGCCGCCCTTGATGTCGGCCATCTCGGCGCCGCCGGTCCTTGAGCCATGGATCCAGGCCCGGTCCATGCTGAAGGAATAGAGCGGGACATAATCGGGCAGGTCGCTGTCGCGCCTGACGGCGTTGCCCAGACTGTCGAGGATGAAGGCGCCGCTGGCAGTGCTCACCGATAGCACGGCGTGGAAGAATTTCCGCTTGCGGTCCTGGAGGACGACCAGCGACATGCTCTGCGCCGGAATGCCCGCCTCGAGCAGCGCCGTCATCTTGAGAATGGCAAAATCCTCGCAATCGCCGGCCCGGCGCTCGAGGATTTCCGAGGGCTTCGCCCAATAGTCCATCTTGCCGTAGACGACACTGTCCTTGCGGTAGGCGATCAGGCGGTTGATGCTGGTGTTGACGAAGGCCAGCCTGTCGCTGAACCCCTTTGCCTTGGCGGCATCGACGATCGCGGCAAAGGCGGCGTTCTTGCGCTCGCAGCCGGTGTCGGCCGCACAGCCGACGATCGCCTTGTAGACGGGCGCCCAGCGCGCCGCGACCGGAAAGTTGCGCATCGACAGGGCGACCGAGCCGAACACACCCGGAATGATCGCGGCCGTCTGTATCGGGTCGATGCCGGCATCGGCTTGCGCCGCCGACGAGGCCGCCGAGCGGTCGACCTCGGCGAAGCTGTAGGCGGCGGAGATCATTTCGATCCGGTATGACGCGGCGGGCTGCCAGGGCTGGTATCTGGCCAGCGAAACACCGCCCAGGCTGAGCGGCGCCCGGAGCCCTTCGAGCGGCGCGGCGGGCGAGGCCGAATCACCCGGCATGGCGCTCGCCGATGCCGGCAGCGGCAGGCTGGAGAGCCCCATTGCCAGCAGGAGAATCTTGAGCCCGGCGTTCCCCAGGACGATCTTTTGTGTTTTCATGACGCCCACCTTTGACTGTGGACGCTATCAATCCCGTCTCAAATTATTGGAAATGAAGGTGGATAAATTTAGCGAAATCTGTTTTAGCTACTTTATCTAAAATTTTATTCTTATTTATACTTATATTTATGAAACCCCGCCGCCCGTCGCCGACCAAGCTGGCTCCAGAAGACGGCATGCATATCAGGTTATACCTCGAAGGTTTACCATGCGTAAAAAATACAAAAGTCCGTATATTCGCGTATATGAAGCAGATTGAGAGACGGTTGCAAAGACAAGGTCGTCCCTGTCTCTTTCCGGGAAATACCGGAGGGGTTTCAAGCCATGACGACCAATATCGATTTGGACAACGTTTCAGGTTCCTTTGACGCACATGGAGCATCCAGCGAACATGCCGGACTGACACCGGCGCAGGAGATCCAGGTCGCGCAGGCAGCCTCGACGGGGCAGGCCGCGCCGGCGGATCCGGTGCCGGTCGACGTCGGCAGCGGCGCACCGGTGCAGCCCGAAGCGCCGGCGGCCAAGCCGCCCGCAGCAGGCGCGGCAGCGGCAAACGCACCGGCGGGCGCGGCGCATGACTATGTGGCCGATGCCGGCAACGTCGTCAGGCTTCCGGCCAATGTCTCGATCGACAACATCAAGGTCGATGGCCACAACCTCGTGCTCGTGCAGCCCGACGGGTCGCAGATCGTCATCAAGGACGGCGCCCTCAACGTGCCGACCTTCATCCTCGGCGATGTCGAGGTGCCGCGCGTCGCCCTGATCGCGGCGCTGGAAGCAAGCCATGTCGACGTCGCCTTCGGCGCCGACGGCTCGATGTCGGCCGGATCCGGGAATGGTTCGCCGAACAGCGCGGGCGGAAACTTCTCCGTTCCCCCCGGCGGCATCGGCGACGGCTTCGGCCTGTCGGCTCTGCTGCCGCCGACGGCCCTGCAGTTCGGCCAGCTCGAGCGGCGCGAACTCTTCCCCAATGTCGTGGACAGAGGCGTTTCGGTGGTGGCGGTGTCGCTGCTCACCCCCGACGAGGCAGCCAGCGAAACCGGCATTAACGGCGGTCCGTCGCAGTCGCCCGGCAGCGACGCGCCGAGCAACGCCGAAACGTCGAGCATCGGCACGATCACCGTCGACGCGCCTGACGGAATCGGGTCGATCGTCATCAACGGCGTCACGGTCAGTGGCGTCGGGCAGCAGATCCAGGGTCAGTTCGGCTACATCACGATCGTGTCCTTCAACCCGGTCACCGGTGCCATCGAATACAATTACACGGTGACCGAGTCGGTCACCCATCCCGATCACACCAACGCATACGATCCCAACGATACGGTTCCGGACAATTTCAGCATCACCGTCACGGATGTCGACGGCGATACGGCCAGCACCACCTTTGCCGTCGCGATCATCGACGACGTGCCGACGGCGGTCGCCGACACCGACAGCATCGCGGCCGGCCAGTTCGGTCCGGCGACCGGCAATGTGCTCACCGGCGGAACCGACGCCGCCGACACCAACACGACGGACGGCGTTGCCGACGTCCAGGGCGCCGATGGCGCGACGGTTGTGGGCGTCGCCAAGGGCACGACCAATGCCGATCTGGACAACACGGGCACGCTCAATACGCCGATCCAGGGCGAATACGGCAAGCTGACGCTGCACGCCGACGGCTCCTACACCTATGTGCGCGACGCCGGCACGCCCGGCGGCGTCAACGACGTCTTCACCTACACGATCAAGGACGGCGACGGCGACACCTCGCACACGACGCTGACGATCTCGATCGGCAACTCGACGCCGGAGATCTCCAATCTGACGCCGGAGGCCAATGGCGGCGACGTGATCGTCAATGAAGCGGCGCTGAACGTCGGCACGCCGGGCGGTCCCGGATCCGATCCGGCAAGCGCGGCTGAGACGGGCGCGGGCACCTTCAACATCAATTCGCCCGACGGCATCGCCTCGCTGGCGATCGACGGCCACGCCTTCATCACCAACGGCACCTTCACCGGCGGCTCGTTCACGACCGCGCTCGGCAACACGCTGACGGTGACCGGCTACAACGCCGGCACCGGCGTGGTCAGCTATACCTACACGCTCAACGACAACGAGGCGCATGCCACCGGGCAGAGCACCAACAGCCTGTTCGAGAACTTCACGGTCACGCTGACCGACATGGACGGCCAGAGCACCAATGGCACGCTCTCCGCCAACATCGTCGACGACGTGCCATCGGCCTATGCCAACACCAACAGCGTCTCGGAAGGCGCGCAGGTCTCGGGCAATGTGCTGAGCGACGGAACACCTGACGTGCTCGGCGCCGACGGCGCGGCGCCCGGCGGCGCGGTGACCGGCGTGGCCACCGGCTCGAACGTCTCCAACCCGGTGAGCGGCAATCTCGGCGGCGCCGGGATCGCGGGCCAGTACGGCACGCTGGTGCTCAACGCCAACGGCACCTACACCTACACGGCCAATCCCAACGCGGTGACCACCAACGCGGTCGACCACTTCGTCTACACCATCACCGATGGCGACGGCGACACCTCGACGGTGACGCTGGACATCACCGTCAACAACGTCACGGTGACCGCCTCCGACACCGACGCGCTGGTCTATGAGAAGGGCCTGCCGGCGGGCAGCGACGCGGCCGGCAACAGCGAGATATTCAACGGCGCCATCACGCCGGCCGGCGGCACGGGGCCCTATACCTATACGCTCAACTCATCGGCCACCGGCAGCTACGGCAACCTGGTGCTCAATGCAGACGGCACCTACACCTACACGCTGACCCATACCTATGACGGCGCGACCCTCAACAACGGCATCACCCCCGAACAGGACAAGGACAGCTTCACCTATACGGTGACCGACGCACACGGCAACACAACCACCGGCACCATCCTGGTCGACATCGTCGACGACGTGCCGACGGCCTATGCCAACACCAACAGCGTCTCGGAAGGCGCGCAGGTCTCGGGCAATGTGCTGAGCGACGGAACGCCTGACGTGCTCGGCGCCGACGGCGCGGCGCCCGGCGGCGCGGTGACCGGCGTGGCCACCGGCTCGAACGTCTCCAACCCGGTGAGCGGCAATCTCGGCGGCGCCGGGATCGCGGGCCAGTACGGCACGCTGGTGCTCAACGCCAACGGCACCTACACCTACACGGCCAATCCCAACGCGGTGACCACCAACGCGGTCGACCACTTCGTCTACACCATCACCGATGGCGACGGCGACACCTCGACGGTGACGCTGGACATCACCGTCAACAACGTCACGGTGACCGCCTCCGACACCGACGCGCTGGTCTATGAGAAGGGCCTGCCGGCGGGCAGCGACGCGGCCGGCAACAGCGAGATATTCAACGGCGCCATCACGCCGGCCGGCGGCACGGGGCCCTATACCTATACGCTCAACTCATCGGCCACCGGCAGCTACGGCAACCTGGTGCTCAATGCAGACGGCACCTACACCTACACGCTGACCCATACCTATGACGGCGCGACCCTCAACAACGGCATCACCACCGAACAGGACAAGGACAGCTTCACCTATACGGTGACCGACGCACACGGCAACACAACCACCGGCACCATCCTGGTCGACATCGTCGACGACGTG
>NZ_RZOF01000197.1:9377-11753 GCF_003998955.1 Mesorhizobium sp. M4B.F.Ca.ET.017.02.2.1
TGACGGCGCGACCCTCAACAACGGCATCACCACCGAACAGGACAAGGACAGCTTCACCTATACGGTGACCGACGCACACGGCAACACAACCACCGGCACCATCCTGGTCGACATCGTCGACGACGTGTCATCCTTCACCCTCGTCAATGATGGGAACGCCGATGGCATCGTCAGCTTGTCGGCACTCAATCCGGCAACAGCTACCACCTACGACGGCCAGTTCGCCGAGTGGCAGTACGGGGCGGATGGGTTCGGCGGCATCACGGCCACAGGGCAGAATGTACAAGTTGCCTCCAGCTCGGCATCCCAGATCGTGCTCAACCTGTACGAAGGAGCTGATATCGTTGCCGTCCTAACTCTGAATGCCAACGGCACCGACTCGCTGGAAGTTCTGCACCGGGCAGGTGATGTCGTCTTTACTCCAATCGCCGCGACTTCAGCGACAGCCGGAGGGCCGACAGGTTCACTGATCGTGGATTTGGGTGCTGCCACGGACTTCAACATTCTTGTTACCGGCGATGATGGCGTGGCCCCCACCGGCCAAAGCGGGGATTTGGTGAACACCAGTAATCAAGGTTGGGCGGTCAAGGGTAGCTCCGGCCAGACAAATGACCCCGGTGAATCCATAAAATTCGCATTCGTCAACGATAGTAACAATACGACCCCTCACAGCGTCGACGATTTCAAGTTCACGACCGAGGGCTACACGGGCGGTATGTCAACGGCCAAAATCACCGTCCTCGTTTACACCGATGCCACGCATTATGATCAGGTGACGCTCAACGTGACTTCGGGCCAGGTCATCCAGGTCAGCCAGCTTGACTGGTCGGCTGTCGCGGGTACCGCCAACTATGTAGCCGGCGATGACATCTACGCGGTCAAAGTCCTCAGCGATGCCTCAAATGGCGGCGGGTTCCGCCTGAATGGCGTCGAGGTCGGCTCGCAATCAGAAACGCCGCCGGCAGATCTCGACTTCAACGGCATCAAAGTATCCATTACGGATGGCGACGGCGATGTTGCGACGCAAACCTTCAACGTCCATATCGATGGCACGACGGGCGATCATCTGACGGTTGAGGCCATTGCCGGAACTTCCGGAAACGACAACCTGCTTGGCACTTCCGGCAACGACACGCTGATCGGCGGCATTGGAGCCGACACGCTGAATGGCGGCGCCGGCAACGACACACTGATCGGCGGCGCCGGCCAGGACACGCTTACCGGCGGCACAGGCGCCGACACGTTCAAGCTTGACGGGCTCGACATCAAGGACCTGATCACCGACTTCAGCGGTGTCGGCGGGCACGGCGACAAGATCGACCTGACCGCCCTGTTCGACACGGCCCCGGGTGGCGGCAATGTCGGTGACTTCGTCAACTACAATGCCGGCACCGGCACGCTCAGCGTCGACGCGGACGGCACGGCCAACGGCGCCAATTTCGTCGACGTCGCGACGCTGCAGAACCTGCCGGCGGCCAACACCATCACGCTGCTCTACGACGACGGCACGACCACGCACACGACCACGGCAAATCTAGTCTAGCGGCATGGCGCAACGGGACATCGCCATGCTATGTATTAGCAACTCGTATATTGGGATTATGGAGGGGACTTTATCATGAAGCGTTCCGCAAGATTGCTGGTGTCGGCCGCGGCCCTGTTGCTGGTCGGATCGGCAGGGCGTGCCGCCGACATCATCGAAGGCCCGACGGCCGACTACTGCCGCACCGTCGGGACGTCCAACCTGGTGCTGACCGACAACATCGCCGACCTGAAGACCCAGGTGGTGAAGCTGATGGACGAGTCGGTCGCCGTCGCCAAAAGCCCGGAGTGGATCCACTCGTCGCGCCCCGCCTTCGTCTGGGCTTCGGAAGCCAAGGCTTACTGCGGCATGGCCTATGGCTACCTGAAGACGAACTACAAGGACGAAGACACGCTCAACAAATGCGAGTGCTTCCACGATCGCATGGTCGAGTACATGAACTGACCTGAAGGGCGAGCGCGCCAACAGACTGGTGATGACAGCCCCGAAAGCCTTGCCGCTCGCCGCCGCGAGCTTGGCGCCGGTTGCCGCGCATGCCGGCGCGGCGCTTCGCAGCATTTCCAACAGACGGCACCCGCCCTCGCCACAAGCATGGGCAATCGCGTTTGCGCTGGCGGCCGCCTTGTCCGGCTGCCAGTCGAAAGGCAGCGTGAGTGAGGCGCTCGATCCGGCTGCGATCGCGGCGCCCGGCGCGCCCGCCGGCAGCAGCGTCGCCGCGGCGCCAAAGGCGATGCAGGCGACGCAGTCGCTCGGCACCGGGCCGGCGAAGATCACCATGCTGCTGCCGCTGTCCGCCGCAGGAGGCGCGGGCGAAGACGGCAGGAAGATGCTCG
>NZ_RZOF01000198.1:0-11737 GCF_003998955.1 Mesorhizobium sp. M4B.F.Ca.ET.017.02.2.1
CTGATCGCGCCTTCGACGCCATGGCCGTCTTCCTGCTCGCCGCCGCCGCTCTCAAGCGAGCCGAGCACGCCGATCTCGCCTTCGACCGAGACGCCGCCCCAATGCGCCATGTCGACGACGCGGCGCGTGATGCCTGAATTGTAGGCGTAGTCGGCCGGCGACTTGCCGTCTTCCTTGAGCGAGCCGTCCATCATCACCGAGGTGAAGCCGTACTGGATCGCGGTGACGCAGGTGGCTTCGTTGTTGCCGTGGTCGAGATGCATGCAGACCGGGATGTCGGGGTGGATTTCGACCAGCGCGTCGATCAGCTTGGCAAGCACCACGTCATTGGCATAGGCGCGCGCGCCGCGGCTGGCCTGCAGGATGACCGGCGACTTGGTCTCCTCGGCCGCCTCCATGATGGCGAGGCCCTGTTCCATGTTGTTCATGTTGAAGGCCGGCACGCCATAGCCGTGTTCGGCGGCATGGTCGAGCAATTGTCTCAGTGTGATGCGAGCCACCCAATAGTCTCCCGTAACTGGTTTCGAATTCGGTTGCTGGCTGTTCGACCGTCGTCCAGCCCGCCGATGCTTCTGGCCGGAATCCCGGCGGACCGCAACCGTCCGGCACGTCGCAGGGAGCAATTCTTGTTACAGGTCGGCAATCTCCGGCAAAGGAAAATCCCACGCCATTGTCACATTATCACAGATATTATGATATGAATGCGATATCCGTTGTTATATATGGAAGAGCGACCAAAGCGCCCGGACGCTCGGAGGAACCGCGGAATGAAGAGCGACAGCCGCCGGCAAGGCGTCATGGATTTCCTAATGGAGGCCGGCACGGCCTCCGTCGAGGATCTCGCCGCGCGCTTCGGCGTCTCGAAGATGACCGTTCATCGCGACCTCGACGAGCTTGAGGAGAGCGGATTCCTGCGCAAGGTGCGAGGCGGCGCCTCGATCCAGCCGAGCGGCCTGTTCGAGAGCGATTTCCGCTACCGGCAAAAGCAGGCGGTCGGTGAGAAGCAGCGCCTTGCCGCCGCCGCCGTCGCCATGATCGAGCCGGGGCAGACGGTGATCATCGACGACGGCTCGACGGCGGGCGGCATTGCAGGGCACCTCGCCGATCTTCGCCCGCTGACCGTGATCTCCAACAATCTGGCCGTCATCCAGGACCTCGCCGGTGTTGGCGGCATCACGCTCATCGCGCTTGGCGGCCAGTACAGCAAGAAGTTCCACGGCTTCTTCGGCCTGCTCGCCGAGGAGACGCTGAAATCGCTGCGCGCGGACGTCGCCTTCCTCTCGTCCTCAGCCATCCACGGCGCCTCGGCCTTTCACCAGGACGAGGAGGTGGTGCAGACCAAGCGCCTCATGATGGCGGCCGCGGGGCGGAAATATCTGCTGGTCGATCACGGCAAGTTCGGCCGCACGGCGCTGCATTTTCTCACCGACCTCAAGGCGTTCGACGCGGTCTTCACCGGCAGCGAACTCGGCCAGCCCGTGCGGGACGAGCTGGAAGCCACAGGGGTTTCACTGACGGTTGTCGATGGCAAGGAATAGGGGAGCGGTACGCGTGGTCTACTGGGTCGGTACAAGCTGGAAGATGAACAAGACGCTCGCCGAGGCGCTCGCTTTCGCCAGGGCGCTGGCCGGCTTCGCGCCGGGGTTCGACCAGCGCATCCAGCCCTTCGTCATTCCGCCCTTCACGGCGGTGCGCGAGGTCAAGCAGGCGCTGGCCCCGACGCGCATCAAGGTTGGCGCCCAGAACATGCACTGGGCCGATGCCGGCGCCTGGACCGGTGAGATCTCGCCGCTGATGCTTGGGGATTGCGGCCTCGACCTGGTCGAGCTCGGCCACAGCGAACGGCGCGAGCATTTCGGCGAGACCGACCACACGGTCGGCCTCAAGACGGCGGCGGCGGCCAAGCACGGCCTGATCCCGCTGATCTGCGTCGGCGAAACGCTGGCCGAGCGCGAGAGCGGCAAGGCCGATGCGGTGCTGACCGCGCAGGTCGAGGGCGCGCTGCAATTCCTCGAAGGCGAGGCGAGGGGCGCAAAGATCCTGTTCGCCTATGAGCCGGTCTGGGCGATCGGCGACAAGGGCATTCCGGCCAGCTCCGACTATGCCGACAGGCAGCAGGCGCTGATCAAGACGGTTGCCGGCGGCCTGCTGCCTGCCGTGCCGCCGGTGCTCTATGGCGGCAGCGTCAACCCCGGCAATGCCGCCGAACTGATCGGCCAGCCAAACATCGACGGCCTCTTCATCGGCCGCTCCGCCTGGCAGGCGGAGGGCTACATCGACATCCTCCAGCGCGCCTCAGCCGCGATCTGACATCATCCGACCAGGAAAGGACACGACCATGAGAATAGCCATCGGAGCCGACAGCGCCGGCAAGCCGCTGCTCGACGTCATCGCCGCCCACCTCGCCACCAAGCCCGGCCTGACCGTCAGCGACCTCAGCCAGGCAGGCTTCTATGCCGACCTGTCGCAGAAACTCGCCCAGACCATCGTCGACGGCGAGAACGATCGCGGCATCCTGTTCTGCGGCACCGGCATCGGCGTCTCGATCTCGGCCAACAAGGTGCCGGGCATCCGCGCCGCACTCACCCACGACACCTATTCGGCCGAGCGCGCGGCGAAATCCAACAATGCCCAGATTATCACCATGGGCGCCCGCGTCATCGGTCCGGAGCTCGCCAAGGCGATCGTCGATACCTGGCTCGCCTCGGAATTCGACGAGAAGGGGCCGTCGGCCGGCAATGTTCAGGCGATCAACCGTTTGGATGCAGCAAAGGCCTAATTGAGACTGCTTCGCATCGCGCCGATGACGGTGACGGCCGAGGCAGCACCCGGGTCGATATGGCCGAGCGAACGCTCGCCAAGCCGCGAGGATCGGCCCTTGGCCGCGATCATGTCCTTGGTCGCTTCGGCGCCGCGTTCGGCGGCGGTCAGCGCGGCCTGCAGGCTCTCGGCCAGGCTTTTGCCCGCGGCATGCGCGGCGGCGGCCGCCTCGGCCGCCGGCTGCCAGGCGTCGATCATCGTCTTTTCGCCGATTTCGGCCTTGCCGCGATCCTTGATGCCTTGCGCCATCGCCTGGACCATGGCGATCACATCGTCTGCCGCCAGCGTCGCCTTGCCTTTGACGGCGGCGGCGGCGCGCATCAAGGCGGTCGCGTAAAGAGGTCCCGATGAGGCGCCGACGGCGTTGAGGAAGGATTTCGCCGCAGTGTTGAGCAGCGCCGTCGGCTCGATCGCCACAAGGTCGAGCGCGGCGAGCGCATCGCGCGCGGCATTGAAGCCGAGCGCCATCGCGATGCCGTGGTCGGCGTCGCCGATGACGCCGTCGAGCTGGCAGAGCCGGTCCTTGTCGGCCTCGATCGCCGCGGCGATGGCGACGAACATTGTCTTCAGCTCTGCCGTTCCGATGGCGGTCATGGACAGTCCCCTCAGCCGGCGCGGAACATGGCGCAGTCGCACGGATGGTCGAGCAGGGTCTGCAACTCGCCGTCGAGATGCTCCAGTGTCAGCGAGGCGCCAGCCATTTCGAGCGAGGTGCAGTAATTGCCGACCCAGGTCGCATGCACCGAGACGCCGATGTCGTCGAGCCGCTGCTTGACGCGCCGGTTCATGATGTAGAGCTCCATCAACGGCGTCGAGCCGAGCGAGTTGACCAACACCGCGACCTTGTCGCCACGCGACGGCGCCATCTCGGCAATGATCCTGTCCAGCATCTCGTCGGTGATCTCGTCAGCGGTCCTGAGCTTGCCGCGCGCGATGCCGGGCTCGCCATGGATGCCCATGCCGATCTCCATCTCGTCGGCGCCGATCTCGAAGTTCGGCCGCCGCGTCTGCGGCAGCGAGCAGGGCGACAGCGCCACGCCCATGGTGAAGGTGTGGTCGTTGGCCTTCCTGGCGATGCGCTCGACCTCGTCGAAGGAGAGCATGCGCTCGCAGGCAGCGCCCGCCGCCTTGAAGATGAAGAAATTGCCGGCGACGCCGCGCCGCTTCTGCCGCTGGTCGCGCGGCGCCGAGGCGACGTCGTCGGTGGTCAGCACCGTGCGCACCTCGATGTCGTCCATCGCCGCCATCTCGGCCGCCATGTCGAAATTCATCACGTCGCCGGCATAGTTGCCGTACATGAACAGGACGCCCGCGCCGCCGCTCACCGCCTTGGCGCATTCGAGGATCGGGTCCGGCGGCGGCGAGGCAAAGACATTGCCGATCGCCGCGGCATCCGCCAGCCCCTTGCCGACGAAGCCGAGAAAGGTCGGCTCGTGGCCCGAGCCGCCACCGATGACCAGCCCGACCTTGCCTGGCCGCGGCCCGTCGCGGGCGATGATCGAGCGCGGGCTGCCGTCCACGCTCCTGAGGTGGCGAGGATGCGCGGCCAGTATTCCTTCCAGCATCTCGTCGACGGAACGGTTGCCGTCGTTGATGATCTTCTTGGTCTGCACCGGCATCCTCCCGATCTCGGTTTTTTCGCGATACTAGAGGCTGTTACCGGGATTGCCACCCCGGCAACCGCGCCTCACGCCGCGATCTTTTCCCGCGCCGCACTTATCTCAACGCAGGCCTTGGCCGCTTCCTTGCCCTTGACCTGGAAGTGCTCGAAGAAGAAGCGGTGGTGCTCGGCGCTGTCGTGATAATTGTGCGGCGTCAGCACCGCCGAAAGCACCGGCACGCCGGTCGCAAGCTGCACGGTCATCATCCCGTCGAGGACGGCGCCGGCGACGAAATCGTGCCGGTAGATGCCGCCATCGACGACGAAGGCGGTGCCGAGGATCGCGGCATAGCGGCCGGTCTCGGCGAGGGTCTTGGCATGCAATGGGATCTCGTAGGCGCCGGGCACGTCGAAGACGTCGACGGTGAAGCGGCCGCCGCCGAGAACGGCAAGCTCCGCCTCGAACGCCGTCACGCACTGGTCGACGATGTCGGCGTGCCAGCGCGCCCGTATGACGGCAACGTGGCGGATTTCATAGTCTTTTGGGGAATGCTGATTCATGGGTCCATCCTTCCGTTTCGAACCAGAATCAGGACGCACGATACGAAAACCCGGCCCGCGCGAGCGGCCCGTCCTTCCGTTCGTTCTCTTTCATCCGGACTGTGACCGTCGGCTCCGGAATCACACCGGATCTGCTGACCTTCCCTTCCGGGAAGCGCTCGCGGGCTTGAGCCGAGGCTCTTACCGCCGGTGGGGACTTTCACCCCGCCCTGAGAACTTTAACGGTGAAGCTATGGAGGGGGAGGGCGGCGCTGTCAATTAGCGCCGTCGCCGCAGCTGCCAATCTCCCTCCTTGTGGCTAACCACGCTCCGGGAACATCGCCTTCAGCCCCTCGCGCGAGGCCTTGGCGACGCCGCGCTCGGTGATCAATCCCGTGACCAGCCGCGCCGGCGTCACGTCGAAGGCCGGGTTTGCCGCCGGCGTCGCTTCCGGCGAGACGCGCACCTGGGCGATCTCGCCCTTGGCGTTCTTGCCCCAGACCAGCGACACCTCGTCGCCGGAGCGCTCCTCGATCGGGATTTCGGCGAGCCCGTCGCCCACCGTCCAGTCGATGGTCGGCGAGGGCAGCGCGACATAGAACGGCACGTCGTTGTCGGAGGCGGCCAGCGCCTTGAGATAGGTGCCGATCTTGTTGCAGACGTCGCCGTCGGCGGTCGTGCGGTCGGTGCCGACGATGACCATGTCGATCTGGCCACGCTGCATCAGGTGGCCGCCGGCATTGTCGACGATCAGCGTGTGCGGCACCCCGTGCCCGGCCATTTCCCAGGCGGTCAGCTGGGCGCCCTGGTTGCGCGGCCTGGTCTCGTCGACATAGACGTGGACCGGGATGCCGGCTTCGGTCGCCAGATAGATCGGCGCTGTGGCGGTGCCGTAGTCGACGGTCGCCAGCCAGCCGGCATTGCAGTGGGTCAGGATGTTGACTGTCTCGCCCGGAGCTTTTCGCGCCGCGATTTGCTTGATGATGGCAAGCCCGTTCTCGCCGATGGCGCGGTTCAGCCCGACATCCTCGTCGGCGATCTCCGCTGCGCGCTTGTAAGCGGCCTCGGCGCGCTCGGCCGGCGGCAGCGGCTTGAGAAAGCGCCGCATCTCGTCCAGCGCCCAGCGCAAATTGATCGCCGTCGGCCGTGTCGCGTGCAATGTCTCCCAGACGGCGTCGAGCGCCGCATCCGACGGGTCGCCTTCCATCTGGATGGCGACGCCATAGGCGGCGGTGACGCCGATCAGCGGCGCGCCGCGCACCCACATGTCTCGGATCGCGGTGGCGATGCCGGCAACGGTGTCGATCTTCTCGATGCGGAACTCATGCGGCAGCCAGCGCTGGTCGATGATCTCGACCGAGCGGCCGTCGCCGCTCAGCCAGATGGTGCGGTAGTGGCGCTCGCCGACGTTCAAAGGCTGCTCTCCTGTTCGATCCGCGCGGCCAGATTGTTGACCTCGTCGATGCCATGGATCTGGCGCCGGTTGACGGCGATGTGGCGGCCGAACTTCAGCGCCTTCGCCTCGCATGTGGCGCGCAGATCCTCATCGGCAATGGCCTCGAAGTCGGCATTGTGGGCGAGGCCGAGGATGCGCCGGTGCACCTCGATGCCGGCAAAGCCGAGCAGGTCGGTCCAGATCGAATGCAGCATATGGTCGAGCGCCTGTTCGGCGCCGAGCCGATCGCCCTGATCCTCGAACAGGCTTCTGTGGTAGAGCATGCCGGTGCGCTCGGTCCGCCACAGATGCGAGAACTCGGCGCGGAACACAGCCCAGGTCTCGGCGGTGACCCCAAGCAGATAGGCGCGCATGGCGTCGCGTTTTTCCGTCTGCTCATGGCCGCGCTGCGAGAAGAACGACATCCAGAAATTTGCGAGCAACATGCCGACGTCGAAGGCGATCGGCCCGTAGAAGGCGAACTCCGGGTCGATCATCCGGGTTTCGGTATCGGTGACCATGATCGAGCCGGAATGCAGGTCGCCATGCAAGAGCGTCTCGGCATTGGCGGCGAAGAGATGCTTCAGCCGCTGCGCCTCGACTTTGAGATCGCGGTCGGCGCGCAGCTCGGCGACCAGGCCGTCGAGCTGCGGCGACGTATGCCGGTTCAGCTTGGCGTCGAAATAGGGATCGGTGAACACCAGGTCCTCGGTGATGCCGCAGAGCTCGACATTGTCGGCGAACAGCGCCAGATCGGCTTTGCGGTCCTTGGTCGGCATATGCAGGTCGGAGCCGCGGAACAGGGTGCGGGCCATGAACAGGCCGATGTCGCGGGCGATGTTCGGCAGTTGCCGGCCTTCGATCAGCGCACGTCGCAGGATGATGTGCGGCGGCGCCAGATATTCCATGACGATCAGCGCCTGAGCCTCGTCGAAATGGTGGATCGACGGCACCGAGCCGGGCGCTCGGCGCTCCTGCCTGGTCAGCGCGTGATACTCGAAGAAGGAGCGCTTCAGCGGCAGCGGCCAGCTGTCGCCGACCAGCCGCACATAGGGCAGGGCCTGCTTGACGACGACCGCGCCTTCGGCGCCCTCGACGATGAACACCAGGTTGAGATTGCCGTCGCCGACCTCACGCACCTTCCAGCGCCGGGCATCCTTGCCGATCTGCGCGGTGACGGCCTCGTTGGCGCCGAGGCGCGCCGGCAGCGTTTCGACCGATAGTGCTTCGAACGGCAGTTTCTGCGTCATCATCATCCTCTCGCTTATGCGCTCCGAACATAACGGAGGCATGGCGGCGGGGCCAAGCTAGGAAGCAAGCTGGCAATTGTCAATCGTGTTGACAATTGCCGATATAGCCCATAGCGTCGGGGTCAGGGAGGAATGAATGGGCACTGGTGCCGTGTTCCGCGTGGACGGCCTGAGGAAGTCCTTTGGCCATATCGAGGTGCTTGGCGGCATCTCGCTCGACTTGCATGCGGGCGAAGTCACCGTGCTGATGGGCGCCAACGGCGCCGGCAAATCCACTCTGGTCAAGATCGTCAGCGGCGTTTACGAGCGCGGCGGCGGCATGATGCATCTCGCCGGCGAGGACTTCGCGCCGAACACGCCGGCCGAGGCGATCCGAGCCGGCGTCGTCACCGTGCATCAGAACATCAATGACGGTGTCGTCGCCGACCTCGACGTCGCCACCAACCTGACACTCGACAGGTTGAGCGGCAGCGGCGCGCCGACTTTCTTCAATCCGGGCCGGGTGCGCCGCGAGGCCAGGGCCGTTGCCGATCGCATGGGGCTCGCCATCGACCTCAAGGCCCGCGTCAGCGACCTGTCGCTGGCAGACCGGCAGATGGTGGCGATCGCGCGGGCCATGGCGCACCGGCCGAAGGTGCTGATCCTCGACGAGCCGACCTCGTCGCTGTCCAGCGCCGAAGCCGACCGGCTGTTCCAGCTGATCGACCGGCTGCGCGAGCAGAGCGTGGCGATCCTCTACATCTCGCACCGCATGTCCGACATCCGCCGCCTTGCCGACCGCATCGTCTCGATGCGCGACGGCGTGGTCAGCGGCGTGTTCGACAACAAGCCGCTCGACTATGAGGGCGCCGTCAACGCCATGCTCGGCCGCAAGATCCATCTCGACCGGGTGGTCGCGAGAAGCTCGGCGCGTGCTGTCTTCACCGCGGAAGGCCTGCGGATCGCGCAAGGGTCGAAGCCGATCTCGATGACGCTCGGCGCCGGCGAGGTGGTGGCGATCACCGGCTTGGTCGGCGTTGGCAAGACGGCCCTGGCTGAAACCCTGTTTGGCGTGCGCCGGCCGCTCGCCGGCGTCATGACCATGGACGGCAAGCCCTATGCGCCGGCCTCGGCCGGCGAAGCGATCGCCGCCGGCGTCTTCCTCGTCGCCAAGGACCGCGCCACCAGCGGCATCGTCGGTGGCTTCAACATCGAGCGCAACATCAGCCTGCCCTTCCTCAAGCGCCTGTCAGACTTCGGCATCATGAAGCGCCGCGCCGAACGCGGCATCGCGCGCCGGCAGATCGACGAGCTCGCCATCGTCTGCCGTTCGGAGCGGGACGAGCTTTCCGCACTTTCGGGCGGCAACCAGCAGAAGGTGATGGTCGGCCGCTGGATGTCGCAGGATGCAAGACTGTTCATCCTCGACGAGCCGTTTCAGGGCGTCGACATCTCGGCCCGACGCGACATCGCCGCCAAGCTCCGAGCCAGCGCTGACGGCCGCGCCACGCTGCTCTTCGTCACCGAGCTCGACGAGGCGCTGGAGACGGCGGACCGCATCCTTGTGATGTCGGAGCAGACGATCGTCGGCGAGCACAGGAACGAAGACATCGATCTCGAGCGGCTGCTTGCCGAAGTGGCGGGCGGCCCGCTGCACAGCGCGGCGTGAGATCATGGACAGCAATGGAGCAGGCATGCGTTGGACTGACACGGCAACGGCGCCGGAGAGCGACGCATGACGGTGCGTGACCACGCCATCCGCTACGGCTTCATCGTCCTTCTGTTCGGCCTGATCGCCTATTTCGCGGTCGCCGCCGACGGCTTCGTGTCGCCGCAAAGCGCAGTCTTCATCTTCCAGTCCGTCGCCATCACCGGCGTGCTGGCGCTCGGCGTCACCGCCACCTTGGTGGTCGGCGGCTTCGACCTGTCGATCGGCTCGGTGGCCACCAGCGCCATGATGGCGGCCGCCTATGTAATGGTGGTGCTGGAACAGAACGCCGTCGTCGCGGTCGTCGTCTGCCTGCTGATCGGCGCCGCCGTCGGCCTGATCAACGGCTGGCTGATCGTTTATATGCGGGTGCCCGACCTGCTCGCCACGCTCGGCATGATGTTCCTGCTCGTCGGCCTGCAGCGCATCCCGACCGAAGGCCGCTCGATCGCCACCGGCATGACCATGCCCGATGGCTCGGTCGCCAACGGCAAGTTCGGCGAAGCCTTCCTGGCGCTCGGCCGCCATCGCTTCGATTTCTTCGTGCCAAACCTCGTTCCGGTGTCGGTCGTGGTGCTGATCGTGCTGGCGCTGCTGATCTGGTTCTTCCTCGAATACACCCGCTTCGGCCGCATGATGTATGCCGTCGGCAGCAATGAGCGCGCCGCCGAACTCGCTGGTGCGCCGGTCAAGGCCTACAAGATCTGGGCCTACGTCATTTCGGGCGTCTTTGCCTCGATCGGCGGCATCCTGCTCGCCGCCCGGCTCGGCCGCGGCGACATCGCCTCCGGCAACAATCTGCTGCTCGACGCGGTGGCCGCCGCGCTCATCGGCTACGCGGTGCTCGGCGCGGCCAAGCCCAACGCCTTCGGCACCGCCGTCGGCGCGGTCTTCGTCGGCGTCTTGCTGCAGGGCCTGACGATGATGAACGCGCCTTACTACACGCAGGATTTCGTCAAGGGCGGGGTTCTCGTCGTCGCCCTTGTCTTCACCTTCGCCCTTTCCGGCAGGGGCAGGAGATAGGTTCGACCGGGGCATATTTTCGAGTTCAACAATGTGGAGGAAACAAAGTGAGCATTACAAGAAGACTTTTGGGGAAGGCGGCGCTCGGGTTGGCTGGCGCCGCGCTGCTGATGCAGGGGACCGCGATGGCCGCGGACAAGCCTGCGCCCTTCGACAAGCCGGGCGTCAAGATCGCGCTGGTTCGCTATCTCTCGACCGGCGACTTCTTCCAGGCCTATCTCTCCGGCGTCGAGGCGCAGGCCAAGGCGCTCGGCGTTGACCTGCGCGTGCTCGACAGCCGCCAGGACGCCGCCCTCCAGGCCGACATGGTCGACCAGGCCATCGCGCTCGGCGTGCAGGGTATCATCATCCAGCACGGCCTGACGGAATCGATGAAGGATGCCGCCCAGCGCGCGGTCGATGCCGGCATCAAGGTCGTCGCCTTCGACGTCAATGTCGAGAACCCGAAGATCCCGCAGATCGAGCAGTCCGACCGCGACCTTGCCCGCCTCGCGCTGGAGCAGGCGGTCACCGACAATGGCGACAGCTGGAAGGCCGGCTATGTCTACGTCGCCGGCATCGCGCCGCTCGACCGCCGCAACGAGACCTGGGTCGACGTCAAGAAGAAGCATGCCGGCATCGACGAGGTCGCCATGTTCGGCACGCTCGACAACCCGATTGCCAACTCGGTCGCCAACCAGGCGCGTTCGGTGCTGTCGGCGCATCCCGACATCAAGGTGATGTTCGCCCCCTATGACGAATTCGCCAAGGGCGTGAAGATCGCCGTCGACGAGGCAGGCATGAACAAGGCCATCAAGATCTATTCGGCCGACATCTCGACCTCGGATATTTCGGCGATGCGCGAGCCTGACAGCGCCTGGGCCGCCACCGCCGCCACCAACCCGGCCGTCGTCGGCCAGGTCTCGGTGCGGGCGCTGGCGCAGCTGCTTGCCGGCGAGGATCCCGGCCACAACGTCATCGTGCCGCCGACGCTGATCACCCAGAAGGAACTCATCGACAAGGACATCAAGAACATGGAGGACCTGTCGGCCAAGCTGCCGCAATTCGCCCATGCCGATGTCGCCATGCCCGCCTGGATGCCCAACCCGAACGCCAAGTAGTTCTGGTCTAGGCGCGTCGCCTCTGATGGTATTGATGCGATGCGCTTCCGACCCCCAACTGCTGCACGCACTTGGCGACACTAGCAACGTTGGCGCTGCCCCTCATCCGCCTGCCGGCACCTTCTCCCCGTATAGTGACGGGGAGAAGAGGCTGGTGTCCGAACCGGATAGATAGGTAACAGAATGGACCGATTGCATAGGTGACAGTTTTCTCCCTCGCCGGAGGACCCGGCGATGGTTTGGCGAGAGACTGGCATCATGGACGAGCGGCTTCGTTTTGTA
>NZ_RZOF01000199.1:0-11681 GCF_003998955.1 Mesorhizobium sp. M4B.F.Ca.ET.017.02.2.1
GCGCCAAGCTGGTGATGCCGGGCTGCAAGATGGACGGTGCCTCGATCTATGAGCTGCTCGATACCGAGAAGGTCACCTTCAGCGCCGCCGTGCCGACGGTTTGGATGATGCTGCTGCAATATCTGGAGGAGACCGGCAGGAAACTTCCCCATCTGCAGAAGGTCGTCATCGGCGGCTCGTCCTGTCCGCGCGCCATAACCCAGAAATTCCAGGACAATTACGATGTCCATGTCATCCATGCCTGGGGCATGACCGAAATGTCGCCGCTCGGCACGCTTTGCACCATGAAGCCGGAATATGCCGGGCTGGAGGGCGAGGCGCGGCTCGATATCCAGGGCAAGCAGGGCTATCCGCCCTTCGGCGTCGAGATGAAGGTGACCGACGACGAGAACAATGCGATGCCCTGGGACGGCAAGACCTTCGGGCGGCTGAAGGTGCGCGGACCGGCCATCGCGCGCGCCTATTATGGCGGTGTCGGTTCTGAACAGTTCGACGCCGAGGGCTGGTTCGACACCGGCGACGTCGCCCATATCGATCCCGGCGGCTACATGCAGATCACCGACCGCGCCAAGGACGTCATCAAGTCGGGCGGCGAATGGATCTCGACCATCGATCTGGAGAACCTCGCCGTCGGTCACCCCGATGTCGCCGAGGCGGCGGCAATAGGCGTTCCGCATTCGAAATGGGGCGAGCGGCCGCTGCTGGTCGTTGTGCGCAAGCCGGGCAAGGAGCCGAGCAAGGCCGACATCCTGACCTTCATGAGCGGCAAGGTGGCCAAATGGTGGATGCCCGACGACGTCGCCTTCGTCGGCGAAATTCCCCACACCGCCACCGGCAAGATCCAGAAAATCACCTTGCGTGAGCAGTTCAGGGATTATCGCTTGCCAACGGATTGACGGGATGGGCGTTTTTGAGGCTTCTGGCAGCCGTCAAAGGCTCTAAATATCGTTCGGGTTGGTGCGGCGGATCATGGTTGTTATTGCTGAACGGCAGACGTCGAGTGCCGCCGGCTGGTCGCGGCGGACAGCGGCTTTTTCGCTGGTCCTGCTCTTGACAGTGCTTGTCGGCCATCAGTTCGACCTCGTCGAAACGCCTGTATTCCTGTGGGTGCTGGCGATCGTTGCGCTGCTTGCCGCCTTCGCCCTGCTGTTTGCCGGCTTCGCCCTGTCGAGGCTCTGGAATTTCGGCGATCGCGGCGGGCGCGACCTCTCGGTCGGCGCGCTGCTGGCGCTTCTGGTGCTTGCCCCCTTCGGCGTCGCCGCCTACTGGGCGACGACCTCGCCGCCGCTGAGGGACATTTCGACCGATCTCGACGATCCGCCGGTGCTCGACACATCGGACCGGACGGCGGACATGAACGTGCTGTCGCCGCCCACGCCCGGCGAGCAGCGGCTGCAGGGCGATGCGGATAGCGACATCGGCGACAACGCCGGCCGCATCGTCGATTTCCTTGGCGAACTCGACCAGGAGGTCGCCGGCCAGGTCGGGCCCGCGCCGGCCGAATGATGGTCATGCCGCCGGCGTGAAAATGCCGTCGATGGCCGCGTCGCCGTCGGTGGCGACGAGGCTGCGCGCCACCAGGTCCTCCAGATGCGCAAGCACCGACAGGCCGGCGGCGCCGTGCAGGCGCGGGTCGGTGTCGCGATAGATCGCCGCCACCATCTCTTTGATCGTCCGGTCGCCGCCGCGGATGCGCTCCAGGATCGCTCGTTCGCGCATCTTGCGATGCGTCTTCAGCCCGCGCATGAAGCTGCGCGGCTTGGTCACCGGCCCGCCATGGCCGGGCAACAGCAGCCGGTCGTCGCGCTCGATCAATCGGTCGAGCGAACTCATGTAGTCGGCCATGGCGCCGTCCGGCGGCGCGACGATCGAGGTCGCCCAGGCCATGACATGGTCGGCCGAAAAAAGGATGCCCGTCCCTTCGAGCGCGAACGCGGCGTGGTTGGCGGCATGGCCGGGCGTCAGCACCGTCCTGATCGCCCACCCGTCGCCATGGACCAGCGCGCCGTCGGCGAGCGCGACGTCCGGGATGAAACCCATGTCGGCGCTGGCGTCGAGCGGATTGACTTCGCCGATTCGCAGCGGCCGGGCCGGGCGGTGCGGGCCTTCGGCAAGCACGACCGCGCCGGTGCGCTCCTTCAGCCGCGCTGCCAGCGGGGAATGGTCGCGATGGGTATGGCTGACGAGGATATGGCTGACCGGCCTGCCGCCGATAGCTTCGATCAGGGCCTGGAGATGCGCGTCGTCGTCCGGACCCGGATCGATCACCGCCAGCGTTTCGCGGCCTATCACGTAGCTGTTGGTCCCGTGGAAGGTGAAAGGACCGGGATTTCCGGCGGTGACGCGTTGCACGTCCGGGGCGACCGTCACCGCCTGGCCGTAAGCGGGATCGAAGCGTGTGTCGAATTTGAGGGCCATGAGGCGACGCGAAGCTCCGTTCCGTGAGACGGCAAAAGCGATTGCCGCATAACACGGAAGCCAATATAGGAAAAAGCGAAGCCGCATGTCGGCGGCTGTCCGAATGAGGAATACCATGGCACTTGCAGCAACGATGCGTCCGCTTGTTTCTCTGGCACTGCCCAAAAAGGGCGCGGCGCGGCTGGCCACGCAGCTTTTTCTGGCGATCGTCGGGACGCTGCTGCTCACCTTGTCGGCCAAGACCAAGGTTGTGCTCGGCCCGGTCGACATCTCGCTGCAGACGCTGGCCGTGCTGCTGATCGCGTCGGCGTTCGGCCTGCGCCTCGGCGTCGCCACGCTGCTTCTCTACATGGCCGAGGGCGCCATGGGCTTCCCGGTCTTCCAGGGCACGCCGGAAAAGGGCATCGGCGTCGCCTATATGCTCGGCTCCACCGGCGGCTATCTGGCCGGCTTCGTCCTCATGGCTGCGATTGTCGGCTGGGCCGCCGACCGTGGTTGGGACCGTCACCCGGTCAAGCTCTTCAATGCCATGCTGGTCGGCGAAGTCGTCATGATGGCCATGGGCTTTGCCTGGCTGGCAATGCTGATCGGCGCCGAAAAATCCTGGCAGTTCGGCGTCGTGCCCTTCATCGTCGGCGACCTGATCAAGGTGGCATTGGCCGCGGCCCTGGTGCCGGCGGTCTGGTCGCTGCTGCCGAAGCGGCCCTGAAAATCTGATCGAAAGATCGCCCGAAAAAGCCGGCGCTCACCCGCCGGCTTTTTTGTTCGCTATTCGAAAGCGTTGGGAATGGTACTGAGCGAGCACCGACATTGACAAGCCATCGTGCGAAACCTAAGCACGGGCAACTTGATTTCAGGGCGGGGGCCTCGGCAATTCAAGGAGAGCTTGTTGAAAGGAATTATCCTTGCAGGAGGCAGCGGAACACGGCTCTACCCGCTAACATTAGCCGTCTCTAAGCAAATACTCCCGATATACGACAAGCCGATGATCTATTACCCGCTGAGCGTGCTGATGCTTTCGGGCATTCGCCAGATTCTGATCATTTCAACGCCGCGCGACTTGCCGGTGTTCCGGGAGTTGCTGGGCGACGGCTCCGAATTCGGGCTGGAGCTGTCCTACGCCGAACAGCCCCACCCCAATGGTCTTGCCGAGGCGTTCATCATCGGCCGCGAGTTCATCGGCAAGGACAGCGTGTCGATGATCCTCGGCGATAACATCTATTTCGGCGAAGGCTTGTCGCAGCTTTGCCGCACGGCGGCGGCGCGCGAAAGCGGTGCGTCCGTCTTCGCCTATCATGTCGACGATCCCGAGCGCTACGGCGTGGTATCCTTTGACAGGGTCAGCGGCACTGCCTTGACGATCGAAGAGAAGCCGCAGAAGCCGAAGTCCAACTGGGCCGTCACCGGCCTTTATTTCTATGATAACGAGGTCATCGACATCGCCTCGACGATTAGGCCCTCCGCGCGCGGCGAGCTCGAGATCACGGCGGTCAACAATGTCTATCTTGGGCGCGGGCAACTGCAGGTCCATCAGCTCGGCCGCGGCTATGCCTGGCTCGATACCGGCACGCATGACAGCCTGCATGAAGCCGCATCCTTCGTGCGTACCATCGAACACCGCCAGGGCATAAAGGTCGCCTGCCCGGAAGAGATCGCCTTCGAGCAGGGCTGGCTTGCCGCCGACAAGGTTCTGGAGCGCGCCATCCGCCTCGGAAAGAACGAATATGCCGCCTATCTTCGCAAGCGGGTCATGGATCTGACGGAGGACCAGGGTGCTTGAAATCAGGCCGCTCGGCCTCGACGACGTTGTGGAGATCGTGCCGAAGCGGCACGGCGACGCACGCGGCTTCTTCATCGAAACCTACAATGCCGAGCGCTTTGCGGAGGCCGGCATCGACCTGCGCTTCGTGCAGGATAATCACTCCTATTCCGCCGCAGCGGGCGTGGTGAGGGGGCTGCACTACCAGCTACCGCCGCGTGCCCAGGACAAGCTGCTGCGCGTGGTCCGCGGCAGCATCCTCGACGTTGCGGTCGATATCCGTCGCGGCTCCAAGAGCTTCGGGCAATGGGTCGCCCTCGAAATATCGGCCGAGAAGGGCAACCAGATCCTGGTGCCGAAAGGCTTCGCGCACGGCTTCGTCACGCTCGAGCCCGACACCGAGGTCTTGTACAAGGTCACCGACACCTATTCGCCCGAGCACGACCGGTCGATCCGTTACGACGATCCCGCCATCGGCATCGAATGGCCTGCGATATCAGGCGGATACCAGCTTTCGGACAAGGATCTCAAGGCGCCGGCGCTTGGCATGGCGGAGGTGTTCGCATGAGAGGGTTTCGTGAGGAAGGCCGCGTGAATTTCCTGGTGACTGGCGGTGCCGGCTTCATCGGCTCGGCCGTATGCCGGCATTTGTGCGCCAATCCGGCCTATCGCGTGACCAATCTCGACAAGCTCACCTATGCCGGCAACCTTGCTTCGCTACGGCCGATCGAGAATGCACACAACTACAGGTTCGAGCAGGCTGACATTTGCGACGAGAAGGCGGTGCTCGACATATTGCGTCGCGACGACATCGACATCGTCATGAACCTGGCAGCCGAGAGCCATGTCGACCGCTCGATCGACGGGCCGGGCACCTTCATCGAGACCAACATCGTCGGCACCTACCGAATGCTGAATACGACCTTGGAATACTGGCGCGGCCTGCCGGAGGACCGCAAGAACCGTTTCCGCTTCCACCATGTCTCGACCGACGAGGTGTTCGGCGATCTCCCCTTCGACGGCGGCATGTTCGTCGAGGAGACGCCCTATGCGCCATCCTCGCCATACTCTGCCTCCAAGGCGGCCTCCGACCATCTGGTGCGGGCTTGGCACGAGACCTATGGCTTGCCGGTCGTACTCTCCAACTGTTCGAACAATTACGGGCCTTACCATTTCCCCGAGAAGCTCATCCCGCTGGTCATCCTCAACGCGCTCGACGAAAAGCCGCTGCCGGTCTACGGCGCCGGCGCCAATGTGCGCGACTGGCTGTTCGTGGAGGACCACGCACGCGCGCTGGAGCTCGTCGCGACAACGGGGCGGCCGGGCGAGAGCTACAATGTCGGCGGCAACTCCGAGCGAACCAATCTCAGCGTGGTCGAAACGATCTGCGATCTTCTCGACCTGAGAAGGCCGCGCGCCGGCGGCGGGAGCTACCGAGATTTGATCTCTTTCGTCACCGACCGGCCCGGCCACGACCGCCGCTACGCGATCGACGCCTCCAAGATCGGTCGCGACCTTGGCTGGACACCCAGGGAGAATTTCGACAGCGGCCTGGCAAGGACGGTCGACTGGTTCCTGGACAACAAGTGGTGGTGGGGCCCGATCCGCGACCAGCGCTACAACGGCGAGCGCCTGGGCCAGGTGCTGGGTGAGAACAGGAAGGGCGCGGCTTGAGGATCGCTGTCACCGGACGCGAGGGCCAGATCGCCGCGAGCCTGCTGGAGGCGGCGCAAGGACGCAGCGACATGGAAGTCGTTGCCGTGGGCCGGCCGCAACTCGACCTTGCGCGGCCCGAGACCGTGTTCAAGGCGCTCGAAGCATCGCGGCCCGATATCATCGTCTCCGCAGCCGCCTACACCGCCGTCGACAAGGCCGAGGACGAGCCCGACCTGGCTTTTGCTGTGAATGCCGAAGGCGCCGGCGCGGTCGCCGCGGCGGCGGCTCGGCTTGGCGTTCCCGTCATCCATCTTTCGACCGACTATGTCTTCGACGGCACCAAGGACGGCGCCTATGATGAGACCGATGCGCCAGCGCCGCTCGGCGTCTACGGCGCCTCCAAGCTCGCCGGAGAAGTAGCGGTGGCGGCAGCCAATCCACGCCACCTGATCCTGCGCACGGCCTGGGTCTACAGCCCCTTCGGCAGGAACTTCGTCAAGACGATGCTGAGGCTGGCTGGCGACCGCGACGAGATCGCGGTGGTGGCCGACCAGTGGGGAATCCCGACGTCTGCGCTCGATATCGCTGATGCGATCTTGCATGTGGCGGCAGTTCTGCACGGCGACCCAAGCTTTGCCCCCTTCGGCGTCTATCATCTGGCGGGAACCGGCGAGACCACTTGGAGTAGCTTCGCCCGTCATATCCTGGACACAAGCCGGGCGTTTGGTGGCCCGCATGCGCGGGTGACGGACATCGCCACCAGCGATTATCCTACCAAGGCGCGCCGCCCGGCCAATTCGCGGCTGTCGAGCGCGAAATTCGTGGTCGCGTTCGGGTGGACCGCGCCGGAGTGGCGGGAGTCAGCGGAGGCGGTTGTGCGCCGTCTTTTGCAAGGCGAGACGAAACAGGCATTGAGAGCATGAACAAGCATCCGTCCCCCGAACAAATACTCGGTGCGACGCCCGGCGCGCAGCCGGCCCTTCAAGCCGCGCCGAAGAAGCGCGCCAAGGCTAAGCCAGCGAAGCGCACATGCATCATGGTACTTGGCATGCATCGTTCAGGCACCAGCGCGCTGACGAGGGCGATCAGTCTGCTTGGCGCAGAGCTGCCGAAGAATATGCTGGGGTCCAACCCTTCAAATCCGACCGGACATTGGGAGCCGCAGCGTCTTATCGACCTGCACGAGCGAATGTTGGCAGAGGCCGGTAGCCGTTGGGACGATTGGCGGCCCTTCAATCCCGATGACCTCGGAAGTGAACGCCTGCAATTCTACAAGGCCGAGATCGCGAGGTTGATCGACGAGGAGTACGGCAGCGCCTCGCTTTTCGTCATCAAGGAGCCGCGTATTTCGCGTTTCGTGCCGCTCTATGCGGATATCCTCGAACGGATGCGTATCGACGTTCGCTACGTGTTGATAGAGCGCAATCCGTTGGCGGTGATCGCTTCGCTGGCAGCCCGGGACGGATTCACGGCCGGCTTCAGTTCTCTCCTTTGGCTTCGCCACGAACTGGGCGCTGAGCACGCGACCCGCGGTCGGCCACGCCTCTTCCTGTCCTATGAAGGTCTGCTTGATGACTGGCGACCAGGGATCGAGGCGGTCACCAATGCTCTCGGGATCGATTGGCCGCTGCCGAAAACGGAGTGGCATGCGCCACTTGCCGGCCATTTTTCGAAGGGCCAGCAGCACCACGTCGCGGGCGTGGATCAACTTGAAGCCGATTCGAATGTCGATGCGTGGATCAAGCAAACCTATGGCGCGATGAGGGCCTTGGGCGAGAACGAGGCTGACGACTCAGCCATGCTGCGGCTTGATGCGGTGCGCGCTGCCTTCGACAGTCACAATCCTGTCTTCGGAGAGGCGTTCTTTTCAGAACTGTCGGCGCGCGAAAAGGCTGCGGCCGCGAAGATCGCCCTGCAACGTCGCGCAATCGATGAACAGACGGCCGAGCTGGAGAGGAACCGGGCCGAGGCAATTGCCGGGGAAGCTCAATTGACCGAGCAATCGAGCGATCTTGCTCGTCTGGCCGAAGGGCGGGCGATGGATATTGAAAAGATCAGGATGGAGGCCGCCGCCCGCGAGGCGGATCTGCAGGTGCGGGTCGACCGCGAAGCATCGCGGGCCTATCAAGCGGAGAGGCGAATTTTGGCGGCGGCCGAGGAACTGGAGGGTTTGAGGGCGGAAATAGGCAAAATCAGGAAAAGCCTTTCGTGGAAAGTGACATATCCGGCAAGATATTTGAAGTCGATGATAAAGAAATGAATGAAGGTCGGAAGATGCCAAAAGAAGTCGCCCTCGTTTCGATCATCATACCCGTAAAGAACGGATTGCCGTATGTTGTGGATGTTTATAAGATGATCGCGGAACAAGATGTTGACTTCGAATATGAGGTCATCGTTATAGATTCTGGATCGACAGATGGCTCATTGAAGGCTGTTCCTCTTGATGACGAACGGTTTCGACTTGTAGAAATTCCTTCTGTTTCTTTCGGTCACGGGCGGACGAGGAATCTCGGTGTAGAACTCGCGCGAGGGGAGCTGTGTGTATTTCTGACGCACGACGCTGTGCCGGCCAATTCTAGGTGGCTCGCTGAACTCGTCAGGCCGCTGCGGGAAGATTGTCGAATCGCTGCAGCGTTCGGCAGGCATATTGCGCATCGCAATGCCTCGCCATTCGCGGCCTGGGAACTCGAAGCGCATTTCGCGGGTCTGAGGCAGTGGCCGGTCGTCTGGATATCCGATGCACGGGAATATGCAAAGAACCAAGGTTTGCGTCAGGTTTTTCATTTCTATTCCGACAATTCATCATGTCTCAGGAAATCTGTTTGGGAAAAATATCCCTATCCGGACGTGTCTTTTGCAGAAGATCAGCTATGGGCAAAAATGATTGTTGAAGCTGGGTACAGAAAGGCATTTTCATGGGATTCGATAGTTCATCATTCTCACGAATATTCTTTCTGGGACAGGCTCTCGAGGAGTTACGACGAGTCAAAGGCATTGCACGAATTGTTTGGCTACAGGCTAGCCTCGTCTAAGTACGAAGTGATACGGCAAATTCTTCGTACGACTGCAAGAGACCTGAAACTATCGTTCATCAACGGTTGGGTTTTCTCCAATTTCTGGGCTGTCGCAAAGCAACCGTTTGACAATGTTGCGCGTCAGGTCGGCTACTACCTTGGGGCCGCGAACTTGTCCTTCGTCGAGCGAAACGAAGCGAAATTCTCTCGAGACAAGCAGCTGATGGGACGTTGATCGCAAATGATTTTGAACAGTCTCAGGAGATTTCGGGCCGTTGCGGCGCGCGACGGCCTTAGGGTCGCGACGCGGAAGGCGATCAATCGAGCGGCCAAAGGTATACCCGTTGCCCTGCAAGGCAAGATCGACGTTTTCCGCCACTACGAGACCTTGCTGGGCGAAGAGCAGGGCTTGGGGATCAAAATATCCTCGAACAATGTGCCTGAAGGGTCAATGACTTGGTTGGTCCCGGATTTTAATGCTTCGTCCGGAGGCCACATAAACATTCTGCGGTTCATGGCTCTACTGAGCGAGAATGGCTTTCCCGAGCAACGCCTTGTCGTCGTCGAACCTCATCGGTGGAATTCGAACGCGGAGGCGCAAGCCGCATTGAACGCGGCCTTCGGCGACAACGGCATTGTTGTTTCGTTGGGCGCGCGATCGATTGAGCCGTGCCAGTATCTCGTGGCGACTGGGTGGCAGACCGCCTACTGGGTGTCGAAATATAAAGACGCTGCCCAAAAACTATATTTTGTACAGGATTTTGAGCCTGCGTTTTACGCCCACGGGACGGAGTATGTGCTTGCCGAAAATACCTACAGGCTCGGGCTGACAGGGATCACGGCTGGCGGCTGGCTTGCCGACAAATTGCACGATGACTATGGGATGAGGACGGTATCTTTTGATTTTGCTTGCGATCTTGAACTGTATAAGCCTCAGCCAAAACGTCCTTCGAAAACAAAGCACATTTTTTTCTACGCCAGGCCGGTGACGCCCCGGAGATGTTTTGAACTCGGGCTTTTGGCGTTGAAGAAAGTTTGCGAACGGGTGCCAAACGCGGCCGTCATCTTCGCGGGATGGGATGTCAGTGGCTATGAAATCCCTTTTCATCATTTGAATGCCGGGACCTTGGCGGTGTCGAGCCTTCCCGACCTCTATTCGCAATGCGACGTTGGCTTGATCCTGTCGTCTACGAACCTGTCGTTGCTTCCGCTGGAGATGGCTGCCTGCGGTTGCCCGCTCGTCATAAATCGCGGCGCGCATGCCACCTGGCTGCTGCCGGAGGAGGAAGTCTACTACTGCGACATGGACGTGGATTCTATCGCTGCGAGGCTCGTGGAAGCACTCGAGGACACCGAAGAAACGGCAAAACGTGCGGCTCTAGCGCTGAAACGAGCCCAAGGCAGCAGTTGGGAAGCGGAAGCCGAGAAGATTTCCGTGTTCTTGAGAGAGCTAAAATGATAGGGATATTTGGAGGAACCGGCTTTATTGGTCGTAATCTGACCGACCATTTGAATGCAGCGGACATGCAATATCAGGTCTTCTCTAGGCGGGAGGCTCTTGGTGTCGGCGCACGAACAAAACTCATAGATTTTGAGAGACCAGAAACATACGTTAAATATTTGAAAGATCTAAAGTCCGTAGTTCTTCTTGTAAGCGCATCGGTACCAAGCACATTTGCAAATGACATTGCGTCAGAAGTGAGAAGGAACGTCGTCCCGTATTCACAGTTTCTTCAGGCAGCGCGAGTTTCAGGTATCCAGCATATTGTATATATATCGTCAGGTGGAGCCGTTTACGGCCCACCGCATTCGTCAACCATTTCCGAGGATCATCCTACCAATCCGATAAGCCCGTATGGCTGCGGCAAATTGATGGTGGAGGAGATGATTCGAACGACGTCGACCGAGGGACGATGGACGTACACGATTATCAGGGCGTCTAATCCGATAGGGCGCTATCAGTCATCAGAAAAAGGACAGGGTCTTGTCGCGCGTGCCCTCGATGCTGCGATTTCGAACGGCGTTCTGGAGATCTGGGGTGATGGGACCAGTTTGCGCGACTACGTAGATGTCAGGGATCTCTGCGAAGTTATAGTGCGATCCATCAAGGTGGATGCGGCGAGGAATCAGATCTACAATGTTGGAATGGGAGAGGTGTACAGTGTAAGAGAGATAGTTGATCTATGCTCATCTATATCTGGTATTAATATAAGGACAAAATACGTCAAAGAAAAGAGCTTTTTGGTAAAGGATGTAATATTGAAAATTGACAAAGTGCGCCGGCAGCTGGGGTGGATGCCGAAGTTCGATATTCGGTCATCCATCATGGCAGAATTTGCTCATGCATCTGCATTGAGTTCTCCTGAGGCGCCCTACAATCTGTCGATTGATGAGTAATCGGTTTACAGCCTTCGAAAGTGTTCCGAGAGGAACTTAACAGAGAGAGCCACCGATGCTCGCACTCCCTTTTTCGCTAATCACCTCTCTTATCCGCCGCGAGATCACAGGCCGTTATCGTGGCTCGGTGCTCGGGCTGTTCTGGTCGCTGCTCAATCCACTGTTCATGCTGGCCGTCTATACCTTCGTTTTTGGATTTGTGATGAAATCGCGGTGGACGATGCCTGATCAACAAAATGCTCAGCATTCGACAGGCGAATTTGCGGTGATTTTGTTTTGCGGGCTGATCGTCTATCAGTTTTTCGCTGAGGTGGTGTCGTTGGCTCCTGGACTGATCGTGGCCAATGCAAGCTACGTCAAAAAGATCGTCTTCCCGATCCAGATACTGCCGGCGGTTTCGGCGGGGGCTGCGCTGTTTCATGCGGTGGGCAGCCTAA